>SLSM01000201.1 GCA_007130445.1 Trueperaceae bacterium
TCAACGACGCCGGCCCCAGACCTCCGGCACGACGAGGTGCGCCGGTCGACGGCCGGCGAGGACGTCGATGACCTGGTCGGCGACCTGCAGCGCCGTGCGTCGCGCCGCTTCGAGCGACGAACCGCCGACGTGCGGTGTCAACACCACGTTGTCCAGGGCGAACAGGGGGTGATCGCTCGGCATCGACTCGGTCGCGTAGACGTCGAGTCCGGCGCCGGCGAGGCGACCGCTCCGCAGCGCGTCGACGAGCGCTTGCTCGTCGACGACACCGCCGCGAGCCGTGTTGACGAGGATCGCGCCGGGCTTGCAGCGCGCGAGCTCCGCCGCGCCGAGCAGGTGCCTCGTCTCGTCGCGCAGCGGCACGTGCAGCGTCACCACGTCGGAGCGTTCGAGGACGTCCCGCAGCGCGTGCGCTCGGCGCCCGCCGACGGCCGCGATGGCCTCGCCACTCGCACTGGGTGCGTACACCAGCGGGTGCATCTGGAACCCGGCCGCGAAGATCTCAGCCGCTCGGCGTCCGATCCGCCCGAAGCCGACGACGCCCACGACCTTGTCGTGCAGTTCGCGGATCGCGCTGTGGTACTTGAAGCCGAAATCGCCGGCGCGGGTGGCGCGCTGCGCGCTCGGCAGCTGCTTGGCGACGGCGAGCGCGAGCGCGACGGCGAGTTCCGCGACGCTCTGGGTGCTCGCACCCGGCGTCGAGACGACGCACACGCCGAGTTCGGTGGCACGCGCGACGTCGACCGGGTCGAGCCCGACGCCGTGGTTACCGATGACCCTCAGCCGCGGCGCCGCGTCGATCGCGCGCCGATCGAGACCGGCGTTGCGCGTGATCGCCGCGGTCGCGCCCACGATCTCGCGCGCGATGGTGGCCATGTCGGGGGCACTCGCCAGCGCCACGTCGATCCCCGCCGCCTGCAACCGGGCGACACCGTCCGGATGGATCGGCTGCACGACCAGGCAACGGTCGCTCACGCCGGCAGGCTCGCCGCTCGGGCCGCGGCGCGCCGCAGGAACTGCCCGGAGCCGGGACTCGAGACGAGCCGGCCGTCCTCGAGCGCCGGTCGGCCACGGAGGTAGACGGCGCGCACGCAACCACGCCCGGTCCAGCCCTCATACAGGCTGTAGTAGCCGTTGCCGTGCTCGGACGTGGCGTCGAGCGTGAACGTCGCGGCGGGATCGAAGAGCACGAAATCCGCATCGCAGCCGACCGCCAGGCTGCCCTTGCGCCCGGCCAGGCCGAGGCGCCGCGCCGGCGTGGTGGCGAGGCAGTCGACGAGGCGCTCGATCCCGATACGCCCCGTTCGAACGCCGCGATCGAACAAGAGCGGGAGCATCGTGGCGATGCCGGGCACGCCGAAGCCGGCCTCGAAGACGTCGGCGCTCGCCTCCTTGTCGCTGCGGGCGAAGGCGCTGTGATCGCTGCCGACGGTGTCGAGGATGCCGGCTCGTAGCGCGTGCCAGAGCGCGTCGCGGTCGCGCTCGCCGCGCAGCGGCGGCGCCATCTTGGCCCGTGCGCCGAGCGGTGCCGCCTCGTCGGCCGTCAGCAACAGGTAGTGCGGGCAGGTCTCGGCGATCACCGGCAGACCGGCGAGCTTCGCCGCGGCGACGGCCTCGAGCGACTCCACGCAGGTGAGGTGCACCAGGTACGTCGGGCAGGGCACGCTGCGCAGCATGCGCAGCACGCGTTCGACCGCGTCCACCTCGATCCAGCGTGGACGTGACGCGTAGTACTCGCGCAACGACCGCGCACCGCGCGACCTGGCCTCGCGTTCGAGGTGGTGGCACATGTGACCGTTCTCGGCGTGGACGAGGACCGTGACGCCAGCGTCCGACGCGGCCCGGAGGGCGGCGAGCAACTCGTCGTCGGCGACCATGATCCCGCGCGCGCCGTAGGCCATGAACAGCTTCACGCTCACGTGGCCGTGGTCGGCGAGCGCTGCGATGCGGCGGGCGGTGCGCTGCAGATCGTTGAGGCGAACGTGGAAGGCGAAGTCGGTCCGCGTCTCGGCAGCGGCCACGAGGACGTGGGCCTCCGCGAACTCGACGGGGTCGGCGTCCGACGGCGGGTACAGGTGGTGCAGCGTGGTGGTGACCCCACCGTGCAGCGCGGCGTCCGAGGCCGAGGCGTAGGTCTCGGCGTGAATGGGATGCACGTGCGGGTCGACCAGGCCGGGCAACACGTAGGCGCCGCCGGCAGCGAGCCGCCTGGTCCCCTCGAGGCCGTGCCCGACCGCAGCGACGCGCCCGTCCACCACACCGAGGTCGGCCTCGACCACCCCATCGCGCCCGACGAGGCGGCCACCGTGCACCACCAGGTCGTAGCTCACGCGCCAGGCCGTCCGTTCGGGAAGGCGACCAGACCGTCGGGCGACGGGCGCCAGCCGGCGAGCTCCGGCGCCAGGGCCCAACCGAGCTGCGGCGCGTACAGGTAGAGCCAGGGGCAGCCGTCGTGGAGGCGCCGGGCGGCGCTCCGGTACAGCTCGCGGCGGCGCTCGACGTCGACGGTCGCCTGCGCCCGATCGACGAGCGCGTCGAGCTCCGGGTCGGCGTAGCCGAGCCACCAGACCCCGCGCGCGCCCGCATGGAACTTCTCGCGCAGCAACCTGAACGTACTGTGTGGCGACGAGTCGAAACAGGCCGCGTCGTGGATCGCGCCCTCGCGAACCATCTCGGCGTACGCAGGGCGGTCGTGGTGGACGATCGTTTCGAGCGACACGCCGACGGCGGCGAACTGCTCCGCGAGCAGCTCGGCCAGCCGCGGCGCCTCGTCGGGGAGGCGGGCCGGGACGTCGAAGACGAGCGAGAGGCCGGACGCGTCCGCCTCCTCGAGCAAGGCGCTGGCTCTGGTTGGGTCGAACGGGTGGGGCGCCAGCGCCGGGTCATAGCCGAGCTGGGTGGGCGTGCACGGGCTCGCGCTCGGGTCGGCACGGCCGGCGAAGAGGGCGTCGACGATCCGTGGGACATCGACGGCCAGGTTCAGCGCCTGCCGGACGCGGTGGTCTCGCGCGGGGCCGTGCTCGAGCGCGAACATGAAGGTCGTGGCGACGCTGCTGGACTGCCAGTGGCTGGCGACCCGGTCGCCGCGGAGATCGATGCGGGGGTCGACGCGGGGATCGACGCGGGGATCGACGTCGCAGGCGATCA
>SLSM01000115.1 GCA_007130445.1 Trueperaceae bacterium
GCACGGACCGCGGCGACGATCTTCGGCGGCAGCGGCAGGTACGCGTCCTCGAGCGGCGGGCTGAACGGCACCGGCGTGTGCGGCGCGGTCAGGCGCTTCACGGGCCCCTTCAGGTCGGCGAAGCCCTCGTCGGCGATCAGCGCGGCGAGGTCGGTCGCCAGCGAGCAACGCGGGTACGACTCGTCGACGATCAGCGCGTGCCCCGTCTTCGCCACCGACGCGAGGATGGTGGCCTCGTCGAGCGGCGAGTAGGTGCGCGGGTCGACGATCTCGACCTCGATGCCCCCCTCGGCCAGCGCGGCCGCGGCCTCGAGCGCGAAATGCACCGCGCGCTGCACCGCCACGATCGTCAGGTGCGAGCCCTCGCGCACCACCTTGGCCTTGCCGAACGGGATCGGTTCGCTCGCCTCCGGCACGTGCTCCTTGGTCATGTACAGCCGCTTGTGCTCGAAGAACACCACCGGGTCGTCGTCGGCGATGGCGGTCAGCAGCAGCCCCTTGGCGTCGGCGGCCGAGGACGGCGCCACCGTCTTGAGCCCGGGGACGTGCGTGAAGAGCGAGTACAGCGTCTGGGAGTGCTCGGCCGCGGCACGGAAGCCGGCGCCGACGACCGTGCGCACCACCATCGGCACCCGCTGCTTGCCGCCGAACATGTAGCGCACCTTCGCGGCCTGGTTGAGCATCTGGTCGTACGACACGCCGGCGAAGTCGACGTACATCAGCTCCACCACCGGCCGCAAGCCGGTCATGGCCGCGCCGACGGCGGCGCCGAAGAAGCCAGCCTCGGCGATGGTGGTGTCCATCACGCGCTCGCGGCCGAAGCGCGTCGCGAGGCCTTGCGTGACCCCGAACGGGCCACCCCAGGCGTCCATGGCGCCCGGATGGTGATCGCGGCCGGCCCCGCCCGCGATGTCCTCGCCCATGAGGATCACGTCCGGGTCGGCCTCCATCGCTTGGAAGAGGGCTTCGTTGATGGCGTCCTTGACGGTCAGTTCTCGCATGGCGGTGACCACTCCTCAGGGGTAGCTGACGTAGACGTCATCGTAGAGGTCGTCGGGCTCCGGGAAGGGTGCGCGCTCGGCGGCCTCAAAGGCCCGGTCGACCGCGTCTTGCACCGCTCGTCCGATCGCCTTGAGGTCCTCGTCGCGCAGGCCGCGCTCGGCGGCGAGGCGTTCGAAGGTGACGAGCGGGTCGCGTTCGCGCCACCGCGCCATCTCCTCTGGCGGCTGGTACGCCTGCTTGTCGCCCTCGTACTGCCCCGAGAAGCGGTACGAGATGAGCTCCACCAGCGTCGGTCCGCCCCCACCGCGGGCCCGCTCGACCGCACGGCGCGCCGCGTGGTACGCGCTCACGACGTCCATGCCGTCCGCTCGCTCGGCCGGCATGGCGTAGGCGCACGCCATGTCGGCGATGGTCTCGGTGTTGAGGTGGTACTCGATCGCGGTCGCCTCGGCGTACTGGTTGTTCTCGCACAGCAACACCACGGGGGCGTTCCACAGCTTCGCCAGGCCGGCGCCCTCGTGGAACACGCCCTGGTGCACGGCGCCGTCGCCGAAGAACGCCACCGCCACCTGACCCGTGCGTTTGCGTTGGGCCGTCAGCGCGGCGCCGAGCGCGACGGGGATCCCCGCGGCGACGATCCCGAAGGCGCCGAGCATGCCGACGTCGAAGTCGCTCACGTGCATGCTGCCGCCCTTGCCCTTGGCGGTGCCGGTGGTACGGCCGTAGATCTCCCCCGCCATGGCCTCGAGCGCGACGCCCTTGGCGATCGCGTGCCCGTGGCAGCGGTAGGTGGAGGCGATCCAGTCGTCGGGGCGGAGCGCGGCCATCACGCCGGCGCCGATGCCCTCGGAGCCGAAGTACGTGTGGGCGTAGCCGGGGATCGCCTTCGCGGCGTTCAGGTCGCGCACGCGCTCGTCGAAGCGGCGCATGGTGAGCATCGTCCTGTACATGTCGAGGAGTCGTTCGGCGGGTGGGAGTGCGGGCTCGGCGCTCACGGTGCCTCCAATGGGTGCGCGTCCGTGTGGACGCGGACGATGCGTGGCTCGTCGCGCGGTCGCGCGATCGTCAGCGATGGAAGAACGGTACGCGCGTGGGCGCGTCCCACAGGCGCTTGATCTCGTCGTCGGCGCGGCAGAGCGAGATGGAGAAGCCGGCCATCTCCTGGGTGGTCACGAAGCTGCCGACGAGCGGCCGGTGCGCGCGCACGCCGCGCTCCTCGAGCGCGGCCGCGACGGCACGGTGCACCACCAGCAGCTCCATGAGCGTGGTGCCCCCCATGCCGTTGACGAACGCGAGGACCTCGTCACCGTCCTCGAACGGGAGGTCGTCGAGGATCTCCGGCATCATCTCGGCCACGAGGGCGTCGGCCTCGGCGAAGGGCACGCTACGCAGCCCCGGCTCGCCGTGCACGCCCATGCCGAGGTAGACCTCGCCTTCGGGCAGCTCGAACATCGGCTGGCCCGTGAGCGGCGACACGCCCGGCGCGACCGCCGCGGCGAGGGTCCGTGTGGCGTCACGGACACGCTCACCGAGCGCGAGCAGCTCGGCGAGTCCGGCGCCTTCCTCGGCGCGCGCGCCCACGACCTTGTAGACGAAGGCGGTGCCGGGCGCGCCGCGTCGGTCCGCCTCCTGACCCTTGGGCGCGGAGGAGACGTCGTCGTACATGAGCAGCGGCTCGACCTCGATGCCCTCGTCGCGCGCCAACTCGACGGCCATCTCGGCGTTGATCACGTCGCCGGCGTGGCGCGACACGAGGAGGAGCACCCCGGCGCCGAAGTCGGCGGCCCGGATCGCCTCGAGGATCAGGTCGGGCGGCGGGGCCGCGAACACCTCGCCCACCGCGTTCGCATCGAGCATGCCCTCCCCCACCCAACCGACCGCGATCGGCTCGTGGCCGGAGCCGTTGCCGATCACGATGCCGACCTTGCCCGCCGCCTTGGGCTCGCGCCGCACGATCACGTTGGGGTGCGGGCCGCGCGCCACCACGTCGGCGTACGCGGCGACGTAGCCGTCGAGCATGTGCTCGACCAGCGCGTCGGGGTCGTTCATCAGCTTCTTCACGCGGCGCCCTCCGAGGCCGTGTCCGCCCACACGCGCAGCATCAGCGCCAGCGAGACGGCGCCCGGGTCGACGTGGCC
>SLSM01000149.1 GCA_007130445.1 Trueperaceae bacterium
ACCAGGCAGATCGCTTCCGACTACGCCAAGCGACAGATCGTCTGCAACGCCGTCGCGCCGGGCAAGATCGACACGGGCAAACCTGGCCCCGCCGCCTCCGAGGCGTCGCTGCAGTACTCCCACTTCCGTACGCCGATGCCGCGTCTCGGGCGGCCCCAGGACGTCGCGAACGCTGCGCTGTTCCTCGCGAGCGACGAGGCGACCTTCATCACCGGCGAGAACCTGATGGTGGACGGAGGATGGATGGCGAACTGACCGTGCACGGTCCGCACACGATCGACGACACGCATTCGATCCAGGAGGTACGCATGCTCGACGCACACACGAACCGCACGTTCCGTCACTCGGCCGCCGCGCCGCGTCTCGTGCTCGTCCTCGCCCTCGTCGTCTTCGCGTTGGGTTCGGTCATGGCCCAGGGCAACGTCGTCCGCTTCGCCCTGGCCGTCGAGCCGGGCTCGCTCGACTTGTACGCCGACACGACCACGGCGTCCCTCGACGTCAACCAGGCGATCTACGAGACGCTCGTGCGCTTCGATCACGACATGAACGTCGTGCCGTGGCTCGCGACCTCGTGGGAGCAGGTCGACGCGACCACGTACCGCTTCGACCTGCGCGAGGGCGTCTCGTTCCACTCCGGGAACCCCTTCGATGCGCAGGCGGTCAAGGCCCACGTGGACCGCGTGAACGATCCGGCACAGCCCGGCCTCCCGCGCGCCTTCCTCAACCACATCGAAGAGGTCGTCGTGCTCGACGAGTTCCTCGTCGAGTTCCGGCTCAACCGCGAGTTCGGTCCCACGCTGGCGTACCTGGCGCTGCCGCACACGGGGATCATGGACGCCGTCGAGGCTGAGGCGATCGGCGACGCGTTCGGCGTTCGCCCCAGCGGCACCGGCCCGTTCCGCATGGACTCGTGGAGCCGCGGCTCGGCGCTCAACCTGGTCGCCAACGCGGACTACTGGGGCGGCGCTCCGGCCGTCGACGGCCTCCAGTTCCGGATCATCCCCGAGCCCGGACCGCGCACGCTGGCCCTGCAGAGCGGCGAGATCCACGTGACCAACCAGGTCTCGATCCAGGACATCCCCTCGCTGCAGGCCAACCCCAACGTCGACGTCGAGGTCGCACCCGAGCCGCGCTACATCCGTTGGCTCGTGAACCTCAACGACCCGGTGCTGGGTGACATCAACGTCCGCCGCGCGCTGACCATGGCGATCGACTACGGGCTCGTCGTCGACGCCATCCTCGGCGAGTTCGGCAGCCTGCTCGAGGGCTTCGTCATCCCCGACTCGATCGGCTACCTCGCCGTGCCCTACACCTATGACCCGGAAGGCGCGGCCGACTTGCTCGAGGAGAGCGGCTGGGAGCGCAACGCGGCTGGGCTGTTCGAGCGCGATGGTCAGGTGCTCCGCATCCCGATGATGACGGGCAACAAGATGCCGCGTGAGCTCGAGTTGTTCGAGGCGATCCAGGGCCAGTTCCGTGACTTCGGCATCGACATGACGATCGACCTCATCGAAGGCGCGCAGATCTACCCGAACATCGCTCGCTTCTCGGACATGAAGGGGACCGATCAGGTGCCCGACTTCGGGCTCTTGACCATGGACGGGGGCATGCGCACCGGTGAGGCCGAGAATGGCCTGCAGAGCGCGTTCCTGTGCCAAGGCAACCGCAACGCCAGCCACTACTGCAACCCTGAGTACGACCGCCTGCTCGCCGTCGCCGTGTCGGGTGCCCCGGACGAGGAGCGCGTCGAGGCGTACCACGCCGCCCAGCGGATCCTCGCCGAGGAGATCCCTGCGATCAACATCTGGCAACCGAGTTGGGCCATCGCGACGAACGTCGCGCTCGACGGTTACCGGCTCCACCCCGCCGGGGTGTGGCACTACGAGGCGATCTCGCTGCGCTGAGCGCCGTCAACCGCTTCTGTCGCCCCGGACGCAGCCAGCGTCCGGGGCGACCGCGCCGAGGTCGCGAGGAGGTACGTTCGGACCGTGTTCGTCTACGCCGCACGCAGGCTGATCGATGTGATCCCAGTACTCGTGGTGATCACGTTGTTGGCGTTCTTGGTCTTCTACCTCGACCCCTCCGATCCGGTCGTCATGATCGCGGGAGAGCACGCCACCCCCGAGATCGAGGCGGGTATCCGCGCCCGACTGGGGCTCGACCAACCGGCGTACCTGCAGTATCTGACCTTCATGGGCAACACGTTCCAAGGCGACTTCGGCACCTCGTACCGGAGTCGCCAACCGGTCGTCGACCACATCGCTCCGGCGTTCGTCGCGACCCTCTATTTCACTGGCGCCGCCTTCGTCCTGATGCTGCTGATCGGTATCCCCGCCGGCATCGTGTCGGCCGCGAAACCCAACGGTTGGGCCGATCGCCTCGTGATGTCGACCGTGCTCATCGGGCTGTCGGCACCGATCTTCTGGGTCGGTATCGTGCTCATGTACGTCTTCGCCTTCCGCTTGGGCTGGTTCCCGACCGGCGGCTTCTTCCACTGGACGGGCATCGTCCTGCCCGCCGTGACCCTCGCCCTGCAGTACGGCGCCATCGTCGCGCGCGTGACGCGCACGAGCATGCTCGAAGTGCTCGGGAACGACTACATCCGCACGGCCCGAGCCAAGGGCGCATCGAACGCGACGATCTTGTTCCGGCACGCCCTGCGCAACGCCTCGCTGCCGATCGTGACCACCATCGGCCTGCAGGTGGGCAGCATGCTCGGCGGCACCATCCTGATCGAGACCGTGTTCGCCTGGCCTGGGCTCGGGCGGATGCTGGTCAACGCCATCCTCGAGCGTGACGCGCCCATCGTGCAGTCTGGCGTCATGCTCATCGCCGTCGCGGTGCTGGTGCTCAACCTCGCGACCGACGTGGTCTACGGCCTGCTCGACCCGCGCGTGAGGTTCAGCTGATGGCCGCCGCCGAAGGCACGGTCATGCTGAGCCGCATGGAGGCCTTCCGGCGCTTCCGGCGGCGCCTGTTCGCCAACCCGCTCGTGGCGGTCAGCTTCGTGCTGCTGCTGCTGTTCATCGGCGTCGCGATCTTCGCCGACCAGGTCGCACCAAGCGACCCGTTGCGCGGCGACCTGCGCATGCGCCTGACGCCGCCCTCGGCCGAGCACTGGCTCGGCACCG
>SLSM01000031.1 GCA_007130445.1 Trueperaceae bacterium
ACACGCTCGAGGAGGTCGGCAGCCACTTCGGCGTCACGCGCGAGCGCATCCGGCAGATCGAGAACAAGGCGCTGCGCAAGCTGAAGTACCACGAGAGCCGCACGCGCAAGCTGCGCGACTTCCTCGACTGATCGACCAGGCGCTGCACGCGGCGCGGGGGTCGGCTAGGCTCGGGCATGGCCCAGTCAGCCGACCCCCACGTCTGTCTGACGTGTGGCGCCCACGTGCCGGGCGACCGCGCCGCCCCCGAGGTCTGTCCGACGTGCAGCGACGAGCGCCAGTACGTCGGCCTGCACGGTCAAGGGTGGCAGCGGCACGCCGTGCTCGCCGCCGAGCACACGACGGTCGTCGATCCCGTCGAGCCCGGCCTGTACGGGGTCGGCGTCGAGCCGTCGATCGCGATCGGCCAGCGCGCGCTCCTCGTGTGCACGCCGGAGGGCAACCTCCTGTGGGACTGCGTCGGAATCCTCACCGACGCTGGCCGCGATGCGCTCGCGGCGCTCGGCGGGGTACGCACGATCGCCGTCAGCCACCCGCACTTCTACACCGGCGTCGCGACGTTCGCCGATGCCTTCGAGGCCGAGGTCCTGCTCCACGCCGCCGACGCGGCGCACGTGACGCACCCGCATCCCCGCATCCGCCACTGGGAGGGCGAACGGCAGGGCGTCTTCGGCGGCATCACGCTCGTGCGCGCCGGCGGTCACTTCGCGGGCGGCACCGTCGCGCACTGGCCAGAAGGCGCCGAGCGGCGCGGAGCCCTCTTGAGCGGCGACATCCTCCAGGTGGTGCCCGATCGCCGCTTCGTCGGCTTCATGTACTCGTACCCGAACCTGATCCCCTTGCCGGTTCGGGAGGTGGAGCGCGTCGCGGCTGCGATCGACGACCTGCCCTTCGACCGCATCTACGGCGGCTGGAGCGACCGCGTGATCGCGACCGGGGCCAAGGACGTCGTCGCACGCTCGGTCGAGCGCTACCGCCGAGCGCTCGCCGGACGCCTCGACGGCGTGCGGCTCCCCTGGCCGAGCTGACGGTGCGCCGTCGGATACCATGCCCCTCATGGCCCGTCCGAACCGTCGCCCGATCGCGCGCCGCATCGTCCGCGGCGCGCTCGTGTTCGTCGCCCTCCTCGGCGTCGCCTACCTGGTCGGCTGGACCGCCGCCTCGCCCCGACCGCCGCACCCGTATCTGACCGAGGTGCTCGGCCCGGGCCCGCACGTGCACGCCCACCAGGGCGGCGACCACCTCTGGCCCGGCAACACCATGCTGGCGTTCGAGGGGGCGTTCGCCCTGGGCGTCGACGTGCTGGAGCTCGACACCCAGATCACCGTCGACGGCGTGATCGTGGTCATCCACGACGACACCGTCGACCGCACCACCGACGGCGTCGGCGCGGTGGTCGACATGACGCTCGCCGAGCTCCAAGCGCTCGACGCCGGCTACCGTTGGCGGCCGCCGGGCGGCGCGGCGGACGTCTTCCCGCATCGTGGCCAGGGGCTGCGTGTCCCGACCCTCCGGGCGGTGCTCGAGGCGTTCCCGGGCGTGGGCGTGAACGTCGACATGAAGTCCGACGATCCGCGCGTGCCGGCCGCGACGTGCGAGGTGATCCGCGACGCGGGCCGCGAGGCCAGCGTGATGGTCGCGTCGTTCGTCCAGTCCAACCTGCACGCCTTCCGCGCGCTGTGCCCCGAGGTGGCGACGTCCGCGGGTCCGGACGAGGTGCGGGCCTTCGTGCTCATGAACCTCGGCTTCCTGGGACGCGTCTACACGCCCCGGGTCGAGGCCTTCCAGGTGCCGCTGCGGGCGGCCGGCATCGAGATCGTGACGCCGCGCCTCACACGCGCCCTGCGTGAGCGAAACGTGCACCTCGACGTCTGGACGATCAACGACGAGGCCGAGATGCGGCGGTTGCTCGACATGGGTGTCGGAGCGCTGATCACCGACCGGCCCGACCTGGCGCTGGGCCTGCTCGGCCGCTGACGTGACCGTCGCTCCGCCGCAGCAGCGACGCGAGCGCGCGCCCGTTCGATCACGGCCCGTTCAGTCGTCGTCGCTCGTACCGCGCCCGGTCGCCCGGCGCGTGAGCGCGTCGCGCCACGCCGGCATCAGGCCCGGCGCCGCTGCCGCAGTCAGCAGACCGTCGACGTCGATCTCGTCGCCGTAGCGCAGCGCGTTGAGACGCGCCACGCTCACGGCGCCGTCGCTCCGTTCGAGCAACCGGGCGGCGTCGCCCTCGGCCACCACGCCCGGCTCGATCACGCGCAGGTACCAACCGGTCCAGCCGGTCGTGCGCAGGTCGACCGTGAGCCGCCGTTCGCCCGTGAAGGCGGCGGGCTTGTAGCACGGCACGCGCGGCTGGCTCACCTGCACCGTCGCCGCGCCGAGCGCGTAGACGTCGCCGACGCAGGTGCGCTCCTCGTCGGTGCCTGCGAGCAGCAGGTTCTCGCCGAATGCCGGGCGCGGCAGGTCCGCGCCGTAGCGCGAGCGCCACGCGCCGTAGCGCGCCTCGGCGTAGACGCACGCCGCCTTGTCGGGGCCGCCGTGGTGCACGGTGTCGCCCACCGCGTCGCCGTCGAAGCCGAGCGATCCCAAGTGCACGGGTCCGATCGCGCGGGCCTTGCCGATGGCGGAGGGCTCGAGTGTGCCGGCGTGGTGCAGCGTGCCGACACGGCCGTGGCGGAGTTCGACGACGCGGGCGCGGGCGGTGACGCTCATGGGCCCAGGCTACCGCGCGCGCTCAATCCGCGCTCGCCAACTCGGCCGCCTCCGCGCGCTGCTCCCGCCGGCGCTTCAGCCAGTTGATCGTCAGCACCAGGAGCATCACACCCATGCCCGCCGCCTCGACGGCGAACACGGGGTAGAAGATCATCACCAGGCCGGCGCCCACGAGCAGGCGGTTGAACCAGTACATCGTCGTGAACATGAAGCCCTCGAGCGCCGCGGCGAAGGCGAACAGCGACACCAGCGCGGCCACCACCGTCCAGATGACGTACCAAGCGGGACCGCCCACGACCATCTCCGGGTTGTAGACCAAGAAGAGCGGGATCAGGTACAGGCCCTTGGCGAACTTCCAGGCCTGGAAGCCGGTCTTCATCGGGTCGGCGTTGGCGATGCCCGCCCCGGCGAAGG
>SLSM01000397.1 GCA_007130445.1 Trueperaceae bacterium
GCGGTGCTCGACGAGCTGCGCCCGCGCGGCGCCCCGCACGCGCGCCTGATCACCTTCGTGCGCGACCGGCCGGGGCACGACTTCCGATACGCCATCGACGCGTCGAGCGCCCGCGAGGGCCTCGGTTGGGTGCCCGAGCACGCGTTCGACGACGGCATCGCGGCCACGGTCGAGTGGTACCTCGACAACCTCGACTGGTGCGAGCGCCGCCTCGGCAGCGGCTACGGCCTCGAGCGCTTGGGCGTGGGGCGCGAGGCACCGGCCACGGAGCGCGCCACGTGATCCGCAAGGGCATCGTGCTCGCCGGCGGCAGCGGCACGCGCTTGCATCCTGCCACCCGCGCGATCAGCAAGCAGTTGCTGCCCGTGTTTGATAAGCCGATGGTCTACTACCCGCTCACGACGCTGATGCTGGCCGGCATCCGCGACGTGCTCGTGATCAGCACGCCGCACGACCTGCCGCTGTTCGAGCGCCTGCTCGGCGACGGCGCCGCCTGGGGCATGCGCCTCGCCTACGCCGAGCAGCCTCGGCCCGAGGGGATCGCACAGGCGTTCCTGATCGGCGAGTCGTTCCTGGCCGGCGAGGGCACGGCGCTGGTGCTGGGCGACAACCTCTTCTTCGGGTACGGCTTCAGCGCCATGCTGGCGCGCGCCGTGTCGCGCGACGAAGGCGCCACCGTGTTCGGGTACGCGGTGGCCGATCCACAGCGCTACGGCGTGATCGGCTTCGACGACGACGGCCGCGTGCACTCGATCGAGGAGAAGCCGGAGCGTCCGCGCTCGAACGTGGCCGCCACCGGCCTCTACGTCTACGACCACCATGTCACCGAGCACGCGCGCGCCCTCGCCCCATCCGACCGCGGCGAGCTCGAGATCAGCGACCTCAACACGCGCTACCTGCGCGCCGGCACACTGCACCTGGAACGGCTCGGTCGCGGCTTCGCATGGCTCGACACCGGCACGCACGAGAGCCTGATGCAGGCGTCCGCCTTCGTCCAGACGGTCGAGGCACGACAGGGCCTCTTGGTCGGTTGCCCCGAGGAGGTCGCCTGGCGCCAGGGCTGGATCGACGACGCGCAGCTGCGCGCCCTGGCCGAGCCCCTGGCGAACGCGCCCTACGGTCGCTCGCTGCTCCGCCTGCTCGACGACGGCGCCGCTTGAGCGACGCGACCACGCGCGACGCGGCCACGCGCGACCACCGGCCGATCAGCCGCCGCCGCTTCCTGCGCCTGGCGACCGCAGCCACCGCCGCCACCGCGGCCACGCTGCTCGCGGCCGGCGGGGTGGCGCAGGCGTACGGCGAGGCGGTCGTCGAGTCGATCGAGCTGCGACTCGCCGGGCTGACGCGAACGACGCGCATCGCCTTCCTGGCCGACCTCCACGTCGGGCCCTTCGTGCGGCGTGGTTCGCTGACGCGCTGGTTCGACGCCGCGCTCGCCACGCGACCCGACCTGATCGCCCTCGGCGGCGACATCGTCGATCAGCGCGCACCGCGCGACCTCGGCCCGCTCTTCGAGGAGATCGAACGCCTCGTCGGCTCCGCCCGAGCCGACGCAGGCCGGGGCGGCGTCGGCTCGGACCGAGACGACGCGGTCGGCGCACCGCTCGTCGTCGCCGTCCTCGGCAACCACGAGTACCGGCGCTTCCGCCAGCCGCGCCCCTTCCTGAACGACCTGCGGGCGCTCGGCGTCACCACGCTCGTCAACGAGGGCACCCTGCTCGACGGTGGTCTCTACCTCGCCGGCGCCGACGACCACCGCCACGGCCGTCCCGACCTGCGCGCCACCCTCGCCGCGCGGCCCGCCGGCGCTCCAACGGTGCTGCTCTCGCACAACCCCGACCTGCTGCCCATGGTGCCCACGGACGTCGACCTCACGCTGTGCGGCCACACGCACGGCGGGCAGGTGCGGCTGCCCGGCATCGGGCCGGTCGTCACGTCGTCCACCTACGGGCGCCGCTTCGCGGCGGGCATGGTGCGCGGACCTGCGCTGGGGTACGTGTCACGTGGGCTCGGCGTGGGCTACCTCCCGATTCGCTGGGACTGCCCACCTGAGGTGACGGTGGTGACGCTGCGGGCCGCGTGACCGGGCGCGGTGAGCGGGCGGTGTGGGCGGGCCGTGCAGGGCGCGCCTCAGCGGCCGGCCGCCATCCTGCGGAGGTGTGGCCGCGCGAAGCGCAGTGGCCCCACGATGACGGCGATCACCAGGGCCGCCGCGCCCGCCGCCATGTCGAATGCCAAGCGAGCGGCGCTCGGCCAACCGCCGTGCGCCGCCAGAGCGTCAGCGCCGGCGACCGCGGCCGCCGTGAGGACCGCGGCCACGACGGGTGCCGCGTACGCGCGGATCGCCGTCGTCCGGTCGGGGCGCAACCAGCGCGCGGTCGCGATCGCGAAGGCCACGAAGCGCAGGGTCTCACAGGCCACCAGAGCGAACGCGACGACGGCGATCCCGTACGGCATCGCGACGGCGAGCGCCCCGATCAGCGCGATCAGGTAGACGCTCTGGACGAGCAACCGCGGCCGCATCCGGTCGAGCGCGCCCCAGGCGGTGGCCGTGATCATCGAGAGCATGTGCAGCGGCGCAGCGATGGCGAGGATCGCGAAGACCGGTGCTGCCTCCGCCCACGTCGGGCCGAGGACGACGTCCACGACCACGGGTGCGGCGATCGCTGCGCCGACACCGAGCGGCAGCAGTGCCGCCGCTGCGAGGGCGACGGCACCGTAATACGTCCGCCTGCTCGCGTCGAGGTCGTCCTGCATGCGCGCCAGGGATGGGAACAGGACCCGCACGAGCCCGAACGCCAGGTGGTGTACGGGGATCCGGATGAGCAGCGAGGCGCGGTCGTAGATGCCGAGCAGGGCGGGCGAGAGCGCCCGTCCGATCATCAGCGTGTCGAGCTGCTGCGCCAGGAACTCCACGAACCCGGTCAGCGAGGCGACCGAACCGAACGACCACAGGCTCCTGAAGGCGCGCCAGCGCAGGGTCGGGCGCAGTGCATGACGCGCGAACACGTTGAAGAGGACGAGGTGGACGAGGGATTGCGTCAACACGCTCGCGACCAGGCTCCACACGCCCCAACCGGCGATGGCGACGGCGACGCCGATCACGAGGTAGCCGACGAGGTAGCCGGTCGTCTCCGCGACGGCGATGGCGCGGAAGGCGAGGCGCCGGTGGAGCAGCGCCTCGGCGGTGGTCGAGGCCGCCAGCAGCACCACACTCCCTGCCAGCACGCTCAAGACGGCTGCCAGCTGCGGGTCGCCGAACACGCGCGCCACGAGCGGCGCCGACACGTGCACGAGCGCGGCGAACGCGAGGCCCAATGCGAGCGACGCCGTGAAGGCGGCTCGGATCTCGACGGCGTCGAGCTGACGGCGCTGGATGAGCGCCAGGCTGAGTCCGTGCTGGGCGACGTAGCGCGCCAGGTTGAGCACGACCAGCGCCAACGCGAAGGTGCCGAACGCCGCAGGCTCCAGCAGCCGGGCCATGATCGCCGTGTAGAGGAGTTGGGCGAGCACCACCACGCCCGTGCGTGCGTAGTCCCAGCGCAGCCCGCGTATCGCGAGACGCGCGAGGCCATTCACGCCGTGCCGTACCGTAGCGACCGACGGTCGAGAGGAACACCGTGACGATCCGAGCACCCGCGCATCCAGTGATCATAAGGAACGGGCACCCATGCCAGCCGTGAGCCGTCGGTGAGCGGTCCGCACCTGAGCGTCGTCGTGCCGACGCGCGACAACGCCCGCACCATCGCTGCCTGTCTGGCGAGCGTCCGCGACACCACCACGGTCCCGTTCGAACTCCTGGTGGTCGACAACGCCTCCTCGGACGGCACGCCGGCCATCGCGGAGCGTGCCGGAGCCAGGGTGATCGCTGCGGGACCGGAGCGTTCCGCCCAACGCAACGAGGGCCTACACCAGGCCACGGGCGACGTGGTCGCCTTCCTGGACAGCGACATGGTGGCAACGGAGGGCCTCCTGGACGAGGCGACCGCGTTGATCGCCGACGGCCATCAGGCGGTGATCCTGAGCGAGGCGAGCATCGGCGTGGGGTACTGGGCGCGCGTGCGCCGCCTGGAGCGCTCGTGCTACCTCGGCGACGACGCCATCGAGGCGGCCCGCGTCTTCTCGAGGCGCACGCTGAACGACGTCGGCGGCTTCGACGAAGCGCTGTCGGCCTTCGAGGACTGGGACCTGACCGCCCGCGTTCGGGCGGCCGGCGCCAGGGTCGCGCGCACCACGCGGATCGTCCTGCACGACGAGGGGAGGCTCACGTTCCGCTCGGCGGTCTCCCGCAAGGCGGGCTATGGCGCCTGGCTCGAGGCCTACCGCGCGCGGCACCCTGAGCTCGCCGCCCGGCAGCTCTCTCCTCTCCGGCGACTCGCCGCGTACGCAGCGCACGCGCCGCGCCTCGCGCGAGCACCGCTGGCCACAGCGGGCCTGGTCGTCCTGAAGGCCGCCGAGGCCGCCGCCGCCGCGACGGCGGCACGGGGCGGCGCAGGCGAAGCCGACCCGAACTCGTGAGCCCACGTACGAGGCGCACCCATCCACGACACCGCAACCCGTAGCATGCGCTCATGCACCAACGCGAGCAACCCCAACGACGGACGCCCCGCCGCCAGCCAGCAGCCGCCCCACGGTGGTGGCGTTGGCCGTCAGCCGCTGCCGTGGTCGCGTGCATCGCGCTCCACGGTGTGGCCTGGTCGCAGGGCGACGCCTGGCGACAAGAGGCGGTCGACGTCCTCGCCACCGCCGACATCCCCACGGCGTTTCCCACCGGCGCGTTCCTCAGCGACGAGCCGTTGACCGGGTACCAACTCGCCTACATGGTGGCGGCGATGGCCGGCCGACTTGCAGAGCGGAGCGCATGCCCGGTGCTGCCTCTCGTCGCAGGCGCCGGCTTCGACGACGTGCCGAGCGGTCACTGGGCCGCCGACGCGGTCGCGCTCGTGGCCGGGCTCGACGTCATGGACGCGTTCCCGGACGGTCGCTTCGAGGGCGACACCTTCCTCTCGGGGTTCCAGACGGCGCTCCTGATGAGTCGCCTGGTCGCGCTCCTGGACGCGGCCGTGGAGTGTGGCCAGGCCTCGCTGGGCGGGCGCATGCACGAGGTCGAGACCGGGTTCGCCGAGGTCCTCACCGCGGTGGCGTCCGGTGCGCTGCAGGGCCCCCCCGGGCCACCGGGACCCGCCGGTCAGGACGGGGAACCAGGACCGGCCGGCGCGGTTGGCCCCGCGGGACCGGCCGGCCCGCCGGGTGCGGACGGCGCGACCGGGCCGCCGGGTCTGCCCGGTCCGACCGGCGCGAGCGGCCCGATGGGTCCCGCCGGTGAGCCCGGCCTCGACGGCCCACCCGGGCCGATGGGGCCTCGCGGTGAGCGCGGCTTCCCGTGCTGGGACCGCAACATGAACGGGATCGACGATCCCGAAGAGGACATCAACCTCGACGGCCAGTTCACGGTCGAGGACTGCATCCCGCTCGTCGACTGACGGTGAGGATGGGCGTGGTGCGCCACCGATCGGTGGCGTTCGGGGCGTGCCACCGCACGGCCGCGTCAGCCATCGATCAGCTCGCGCACGAGCGCGACCATCGAGGCCGACAAGCGCTCGACGGTGTGCGCGGCCGCCGTGTGCATGGCACCGACGTGGAGGGTGTGCCAACGCTCGCTGTCCTGGGCGAGATGGAGCATGGCCTCCGCGGCGGCCCGCGGCGTCGGCTCGCACATCAGGCCGTTCACACCGTGCGTGGTCGAGTCGCGCAGGCCGTGGACGTCGTACGCAACGGTCGGCGTCCCGACGGCGTGCGCCTCGGTGGCGACCAAGCCCCAGCCCTCGCGGACGGAGGTGGCGACGAGCGCCGTCGCCCGACGCAGCAGGTCCCACTTGCGCGCCTCGCTCACGTCGCGCTCGAGGCTGGCGCCCGGCACGCGCTCGGCTCGCGCCTCCAACGCGTCCGCGACGCGGCCATGTCCGCTGCCGATCACGTGCAGCCGAGCCTCCGGGATGCTGGCCCGGACCAGCTCGAACGCGTCCAACACGTGGTCGAGCCGCTTCGACGCGACCAGCCGGCCGAGCGCCACGAAGCGCGGCGGCGACGGTGGTGTGCGCGCGGCGACCGGTTCGGGTGCTGCGACGGCGATCGGGACGACTCGAACGTCACCGAAGCCCCACGCCTCGAGATCCTGGGCCGTGCTGCGCGACACGGTCACCGCCGCGCCGCGCCGGTAGGGCAGCAACGACCACGGCTCGAGCGCATACGCGATGCGGGCGAGCGGCCACGGCAGATGGTGGAACCAGACGTCGCGCGCCAACTGGTGGATCATCAGCAGGCGCGGTCCGCGGTACGCGGCCATCGTGAACATCGGGTAGCCGTTGGCCTGGTCGATCACGAGGTCGATCGTGCGCCGGTGCCGGGCGAGGTACGCCGCCGCCGCGGGCACGTGCGCAACCCCACGGCCGCGCCGGATGATCGTGACGCCGTCGATACACGCCGTGGCGGGCAGACCGCGGACGGCCGGCACCAGCCACGTGACCCGCATGCCGTCTTCGACGAGCGCGCGGAGCGCCAGCGCGGTGTAGCGCTCCGCCCCGCCCGCACGCGGGTGTTGCGGATCGCGCCAGCTGACCATCGCGACGTGGCGGATCCTGGTGCTCACGAGCGCGACCGCAGCGAGCCTACGAGCAACCCCAGCGCCGCCACCGCGCTGACGAGCGACGTCCAACGCCCCAGCGCGCGCCACGGGTTGACGATCTCGAGGTCGCCGCAGACGTTCGGCGGCAACCAGAACCCGGCCATCAGCCCGTCGACGGCCACGCCCTCGACCGTCACGCCGTCCACACGCCCCTGCAACCCCTCGACGTAGCGCTCGCCGGTCCGGACCAAGCGCCAGTCGTCCGGGCAGCCGACCGAGACCGTCGACGCAGCGCCTGCGACCGCACCCGGCCGGTGGACGACCACCAGCTCGGTGTCTGCCGGGAGGCCGTCGACGAACTCCAGCGTGCCCGCCTGATCGACGCCGACGCTCCACGCCTCCGTCGCGTCGACGCCCGTGCCGACCACGACGTCCGACGGCCCGCCGAGTCCGAGCGTCGAGGAGCCACCCCCCGCCTGCACCAGCGTCACGTCGAACGGGCCTTGGAGCGTCGCGCCGAGTTCGAAGCGACAGGGCGCCGCCTCGACCAGCCTCCCCGCCACCAGCTGCGGCGCGACCTGCGGCGGATCCGGCGGCGCAGACCCGTCGGCGAGCACCAGGCGGACGAGCGAGGCCTCGAGGGCGCGGCTGGCGGGCGCAGCCCAGAACGCGCCCGCGTCGATCGGCACGAGCACGGTTCGGCGACCCTGCCACCAGGCGTCGACGGTCCCGAGCCACACCCAGGTGCCCTCGGCCGGGGTCCAGACCTCGACGGCACCTCCCGGCGCGTCGACGTGGATCGTCAGCTCCATGTACGCGACGTCGGACCACGCGAGGCCGCCGGACACCCCCACGTCCAGCGGGAGGTTCGCCGGGCGTTGCGGATCGATCACGAGCGCGGTGCCGGGGCCGGCGCGGCCAGCACCGGTCGCGGGCGCCAGGCAGTGCGCCGGGGCCGGCCACGCCCACGTCACGTCCATGTCGAGCAGCCGCGCTGCCGCGCCGGTCCACGCCGCTGCCGGCACGAGCGACAGGTCGCCCACGACGCTCAACCCGAACACGTTGACGATCCGTATCGTGAACGCCTCGGCGGACGTGACCTCCACGTCGCCCAGGTCGTGCCACGCCATCCGCGCGGTGGGCCGCACGAGCTCCGCGGCGCGCTCGCCTGCGCCGTCACCGAGATCGAACGTCACCCTGCCGGCACCCACGCCCTCGTAGCCGCGGACCACGAGGCGATAGCGCCCGACGGGTGCGCGCGCGGCGACCTCGAGGACCGCGCCTGCTCGCGCGGTCGCGATCACGCCTCGCGACCCTGTCGGCGCCGGACCGTGGCGCTCCGCCAGCCGCGGCCACCACGCGGGCGAGGCCTCGAGATAGCGCGACCAGCGTTGCTCCGGGAGGGCGTGCGGCGCCGCCGCCGGGAGGTCGACCGTGATCGCGCCGGCGGCGAGGAGCAGGCGCGGCTCGTCGCCGGGCAACGCGAACACGCCGCGCACCCCGCTGTGCGGCGCATCGACCAGGGCCGCCTCGTCCACCTCGGCCAGACGCGACAGCACCGCCGCGGCGGCGGTGGCGCGCGCGGTGAGGAGCGGCGCCGCGACCACGGTGGGGCCGCGCCCGACCCCGTCGACCTCGTAGACGGTGAACGGATCGGCACGCCACGCCTCTCGCAGCCCGTGCATGACCAGGCGCAGCGAGCGAAGCTCGACCCGGGCATCGAAGCCGCCGGGCGGTTGCGATCGCAGCGGCAACAGGTCGCGGTGATGCACCAGCCAGCGCACGTCCCAGCGACGCATCAACGCGCTCGGCGAGGCGTCCAGGTCCCCCAGGACGGCACCGTGGTCGAGCGTCAGGAAGGCGTTGATCGCTCGCTCGTCGTAGGCGTACGGGGCCAACACCGGTCCGGGAGCGGTGGCGACGAGGACCTCGGGCGTGGCCAGATCACCGTTCCAGAACGTACGGCCGCCGTAGTAGCCGGGCTGCCACGTGCTTCGCCCACCCTCTTCGCGCAGCCACGCCTGGACGTCGCCCAGCGCCGCGGGCAACGGATGGCCGCGGTAGGCCTCCCGGGCGTAGGCGCCGACGTAGGGCACGGCGAACACCAGGTACGCCGCCACCCCCGCGCCAGCGAGCCACGGGACCGCTCTGGCGCGACCGACGCGCCCCTCCACTCGCCGCTCCGCTCGCCCCGCGAGGGCGACCAGCAACAGGAGGACCCCGGCGAGCGCCCCGACCGCCTTGTTGGGGTCGCGGAAGAGCCAGCCGAGCCGATCGGCGACGGGTCCTTGGACCACCAGCGGTCCCGACCACCACGGGGCGTGCGCACCCACGGCCGTCACCGACAGGACGAGCGCGAGCACGCTGAGGGCCAGCACGCGGCGGTCGGGTCGGAGCCACGCCAGGAGGGCGGCCGGGACCAGGGCGAGACCCAACACGGCTGCCCACGAGGGCACGGCGACGTCAGCCATGGGCCACCAGTACCCGTCGAGACGCCACACCGCGGCGAGGTCGGCGCGGCGCGAGAAGGTCTCGACCATCTCCCACGTGGGCCAACTGGGCGCCAAGCCGACCGCGACGACGAAGCCGACGGCGGGCACGATCCAGTACAGGTTGACGAGGCCGTACCAGGCCGCCACCGCGAGCGAGCGTCGCCACGTCCACGACCCGCGGCTCGCCACGAGTGCGACGAGGAACATGGCCCACAGCGCGGCGGCGGTGTGTGGCGTCGCCGCGCCGAGACTGAGCGCGGCCACCATGAGCGCCACCGAACCGTGCCGTGGCGGCCGCCAGGTCCAGGCGACGACGAGCGGCAGCAGGGCGTACCCAGGCAGCAGGAACACGTGCTGCACACGGACCGCCACCCAAGGGTTGACCGCGTACGCGACGGCGACCAGGCACGCGAGCACGACCGGCGCGCCGAGCCGCCGCGCGGCCGCGAACATGGCCACGCCGGCGCCGAGCAGCACGGTCGCGAGCAGCCAGCGCTGCAGGTCGACGGGATCGTCGAGCAGCGCGAACGGCGCCATGAACGCCGCCCGGTCGATCGTCTCGACGTTGGGGAACTCGAGCGACGGGTTCCAGAAGTCGAGGAACGTGCGCTGCAGCGTCGCCCGATCGAACGCGAGCACCAAGTCTCCCGACAGGATCGGCTCGGCGGCGGACAGGACCGGCCACCACACCGCGACGACGGCGACGCACACGATCGCGACGCCGAGTGGGCCTCGCGCGCGTCGGTTCACGGCGCCGTTCGCGCGACCGCGGTCGGATGGCCGGCGACCGTCACCGCCCCCGCCGCATTCCCCCTTGCGAATGCCTCGACCACTGCCCGGCAGGCGCCCCTCAGTCCGGCCGCGACGTCAGGAACTCGAGTGCGATGGTGACCATGAGCGCCGCGCCCGCACGTGTCAACGGCGCCTCGGGATTGCCGGCCTCGAGCGCCGGGTAGCGGCGCATGAGTTCGGCTTCGAGCGCCGTCGTGTCGTCGAGCTTGAACCGCACCGTTCCGAGCAGTACGTCGAGGAACTCGCCGACGGTCAGCACGGTGTCCGCCGTCGCTGCGCCGGCGGTGAGGACGGCGACCACCTGCAACGCCGCGTCTTCCGGCACCGGGTACTGCCCCGCCGCCTCGGGGGCGAAGGCGTTGACGAGCATGTACGCCGCCGTGGCCAGGTCGATCAACTCGTTCGGCAACGCCTCGCCCTGCGGCGTGATCGGGTAGATGCCCAGCGCGACGAGTTGCAGGATCGAGGCGCGTGCGATGGGCGGCGCCGTCTCGATGTCGGTGATCTCGATCGTCACGTCGTCGGCGGGCGGCAGGATCGGGAACTCGGACGGAGGATCGCTGACGCCCACGATCTGCGCCAGCGCGATGGCCGGCAGGAGGCACGCCACGACGAGCCACGTCGCCCTGAGCCCGAGGCTCGTGTCGCGCCGTGGCTCGGTCCGGGCGCTCACGCCGCGTCCTCGTACGATCCGCGCGCGCGCGCGAGCAGGGGTTGCGCGCTGCCATCCGCTTGCCTGACGTGATGGGCGCCAGCCGACCGCGGCCGCAAGACGTGCCCGGCGGGCACCGGCGTATCCACGCCTCGAACGGCATCGCCGACACTGCGCCGCCCGAGCCGCCACCAGAGCCGCGTCAAGCGTGCCAACTCCCGTGCCCCGGCCCCGAGCCCGATGCGGCAGGGGCGCACCACCGTGGTCGTCACGTCCACACTCGTCATCACCAGCCCCTCGCGGCGCGCTCGCACCAGCAGTTCCAGATCGAACAGGAAACCGTCCTCGCGACAGGCGCGGACCGGCGACTCGACGTCGGCGCGCACGAAGGCCTTGATGCCGGCCTGGCTCTCGGGGACCTCGAGACGGAACACGGTGGCGGCGGTGAACGAGACGATGCGCGAAGCCACACGCCGTAGCAGCGGCCGCCGTGCGAGCCAACGACGGCGCCCGACCACGACGCTCACGCCACGCTGCGCCTCGAGGAGCATCGGCACCACCTCCTCCGCAGCGACCTCGCCGTCGGCATCGAAGAAGGCGACGACGTCCCCACGCGCGGCAGCGAAACCGCGCCTCAGCGCGTATCCCTTGCCGCGATTCCCGGCGTAGCTCACCACGGTGCAGCGCGGCAGCCGGTCGGCCGCCCGCAGCGCGACCTCGAGCGTGGCGTCGCTACTGCCATCGTCGACCACCACGAGCTCGAAGGCGCCCGGCCACACCGGCTCGAGCGCTCGTTGCAACGCCGCCAGCGTCGCAGCCAAGCGATCCGCTTCGTCGAACGCCGGAACGATGACGCTGACGGAGAACGTCGCAGGCGACGGTTGGGGCGTGACGGTCCTGTCCATGGGCAAGTATAGACGCTCCTCGCGCCACGACCGGCATCGTTGCCGACCGCGTTCCGGATGTGCGGCACACCGCGCCGCCATGCCGACCAGCCGGTACCATGCCGGTATGCGCGTCCTCGTGACCGGCACCGCCGGCTTCATCGGCCACCACGTCGCCCTGGCGCTCCTGGAGCGCGGCGACGAGGTCGTGGGCCTCGACATCGTCAACGACTACTACGACGTCTCGCTCAAGGAGGCCCGCCTCGAACGCTTGCGTCCGTATCCCGGCTACGCCCACGTCCGCGTGGACATCGCGGACGCCGGCGCGCTCCGTTCGGCGTTCGAGACGCATCGACCCCAACGCGTCGTCCATCTGGCCGCCCAGGCCGGGGTGCGCTACTCGCTCACGCACCCCGAGGCGTACGTCCACAGCAACCTGGTCGGTGTCGCCAACGTGCTCGAGTGCTGTCGGCACTTCGGTGTCCAGCACCTGGTGTACGCATCGAGCTCGTCGGTGTACGGGGCCAACACGAAGATGCCCTTCTCGGTCGACGACAACGTCGACCA
>SLSM01000197.1 GCA_007130445.1 Trueperaceae bacterium
CGCCCCAGCGGTGGAGGTTGGCATGCACCACCTCGCGCAGCGTCGTGGCGAACACGGACACGTTCGGGTACGCGGCCCTGGCGCGCTCGATCATGCCCTTGAAGCCGTCGAGTTCGCTGGCCAGGTTCGCCCCGCCGGCCTCCGGTCCCTCCACGCCGAGGCAGAGCTGGAAGTCCTCCTCGTTGCCGATGAGCACGTCGGCGAGGCTGCTGATCTCGGCGAACTGCTCGCGCAGCTCGTCCTCGCGCCCCTCCCAGAACGAGGCGCGGTGGTTGAGATCGAACGAGATGCGGGTGCCGTGGCGCCTGGCGGTGCGGGCGAGCTCGACGCAGAAGCGGCTCGTCTCCGGCGACAGGGCGGCGATCAGGCCCGACAGGTGCATCATCTGCACGCCCTCGCTCCCGAAGATCCGCTCCAGGTCGAAGTCCTTCACGTCGAGCGTGCGACCGACCTCGCCGGCGCGGTCGTTGTGGACGCGCGGGCCACGCACGCCCAGGCCGCTGTCGGCGAGGTTGAACTGGTGCCGGTAGCCCCACGGGTCGCCCTGAGCCACCATGACGGCCTCGACGTCCATGCGCCGCTTCGCCAAGTCGTCGCGGATCATGCGCGCGACGGGGCTGTCCTCCACGAGGGCGGTGAGCACCTTGACCGGCAGCCCGAGGAGCGACGCGATGCTGGCCACGTTCGTCTCGGCGCTGGTCACCTGCATCAGGAAGCGCTCGCCGGCGTGGAACGGCTGCGCGTTCTCCGGGGTCAGGCGCACCCCCATGCTGGTCGGTACCAGCAACGCGTAGGCGGCGTCGGGTTTGAGTGAGAGCGTCATGCGACCATCCCCTTCACGGTGTCCGTCGTCCTGGTGGTCGACGGGGCGCGGCGTCGTACCCCGTCGTTCCGCGCGGCGGGCGTCGCCCGCCACGGGCACGTGCTCGTCGCTCGTGCCCCATGCGTGCAGGATACCGGCGGCGCTGCCCAGCCGTTGCGCGGCCCGAGGCTCGGCGGCTAGGCGTGGTGCGAGCGCGACGCGGCCGCGCCCCCGTGTGGTCGACACGGCGGGCGCGGCAATAGGGGGAGCGCAATCGGCGTGCGGTGTGGTGACGGAGCCGGGAGGGCCGATCGGGGTGCGGGGCCGGGAGCCTCGCCTCAGCGTGGCTCGTGTCCGGGGTCTCGGGGAGGTGTCTCCTGACCGTCGTGCTCGGCGGCGTCGACCGCAGGTGCCTCGCTGGGTGCCTTCGCGGCCGCCGCGCTCGTGGCCGCCTGCACCGGCGCCTCGCTGGCCGCACGCTCCGTCGACTCGGTCGCCTGTGCCGCCGGCCGCGACGCCGTCGCCTCGCGCACCGTGCGCGCCACCGTGTCGCGCACCTCCCGGGCCGTCTCGGGCTTCAGCAGCAGCCAGGCGCCGATCGCGATCAACACCACCGGGACCACCCAGCTGCCGCCCGTGGTGAGCGCGAGCACGGCGAGGAGCGCGAGCGCGGCGGCGGGGTAGATCGCCCAACGCTGTGGGTTACCCGGCAGCCGCGAGAGGATGAAGAAGGTGGCCGCCAGGCCGAGCAGGAAGGCGGCGCCGCCGCCACCGCGGGTACCGTCCTCGACGACGGCGGTGAGCGCCATCGCCAGCAGCGCGCCGGCGGGGATGATCGCCCACCAGCGGCGCGGATCGTCGCGGTAGACGAGCACGAAGGCGACGCCGAGGCCCGTGAGGAAGGCGGCGCCGCTGATCGGATCGGGCGTGATGCCGGCGATCGCGAGGCCGGCCAGCGGGTAGACCGCGACGCGCCAGCCGAGGGCGCCGGTGCGCTGCCCGTGCTGGTAGGCGTAGTACGCGGCCGCGCCGAAGAGCGCCGTGCCGACCAGGCCGCCGAGGCCGCCGAGCCAGCCCAGCGAGCCGAGCAGGCCGAGGACGCCGAGTGAGATGAGGATCAGGCCGGGCACGAGGCGCCGGCGGTCGATGTGATCGAGATCGAGCTTGAAGGACATGGTGGGACCTCCTTGGTCACGACCAGGCTAGGGCGTGGTGGGCGACGCGCACATCGGCCGTCGGTCGTGAGCACGGGTGGTCCTTCGGGGGGATGGTCGCCTCCCCCCAACGGCGGAGGCGACCGCGTGCAACAGGGCGGTAGGCTGGCGGCGGAGGCGCCATGGCCACGCCCGTCGACCGTCCCCAACGCGTGCGCGTGCTGCTCGTCGACGACCACACCGTGGTGCGCAACGGCCTGCGGCTGGTGTTCGATCTGCAGGACGACCTCGAGGTGGTGGGCGAGGCCGAGAACGGTCGCGAGGCGCTCGAGCGCGTGGCCGAGCTGCGCCCCGACGTCGTGGTGATGGACCTGCTGATGCCGGTGATGAACGGCGTCGAGGCGACGCGCGCGATCCGCGCCGCGTACCCCGACGTCGAGGTGGTGGCGCTCACGTCGGTGCTCGAGGACCGCATGGTCGTCGACGTGGTCGAGGCCGGCGCGTCGGGGTACCTGCTCAAGGAGACGCGGCCCGTTGAACTCTTCGAGGCCGTGCGCGCAGCGGCGCGCGGCGAGGTGTGGCTCGACCCGCGCGCCCAGGCCCGGCTGATGCGCGAGTTGCGCCGGCCGGCCAGCGCGCCGAGCGTGGAGCGCGACGCGCTGACCGAGCGCGAGCTCGAGGTGCTGCAGCAGCTCGCGCACGGCGCCACCAACAAGTCGATCGCCCAGACGCTCGGGGTGGGCGAGGCGACGGTGAAGACGCACGTCTCCAGCGTGCTCGCCAAGCTCGGCCTGAAGAGCCGCACCCAAGCCGCGCTCCACGCCCTGCGCGAGGGATGGGTGACGCGTGCACCATGAACCGGCCAACGCGTCGACGCCGCTGCTGCAACGCCTCTCGACCCGGCTGACGCTGCTGCTGCTCGCCGTGGTCGCCGTGCTCGCGGGCGCCACCGCGGTGCTGTTGTGGCGCGGCCTCGACGCGCTGCTGCTCGGTCCAGATGGCGGCTCGGCCGTGTTGGAGGGCGCCGATCCCGAGGCCGTCGGTGCGGTGGTGCGCAGCACGCTCATCAACCTCGCCGTGGTCGTGGCGGTCACGCTCGTGGCGGCGGCCGCGTTCTCCCGCGCGCTGTTGGCCGAGCCGATCGCCCAG
>SLSM01000091.1 GCA_007130445.1 Trueperaceae bacterium
ACGGCGACCTCCTGGGTGGCCGTTACGGCCTGCCGTGGAACAGCTCGACGCCGGTGATGTACTACAACGCCGACGCGTTGCGGCGGGCGGGGCTCGCGCCGCCGACCACGTGGGAGGCGTTCGCGGAGACCGCCGCAGCCCTCACCTCGCGGCAGGCACAGGGGGCGCTGTTCGTCGGCGACTCGTGGCTGTTCGAGATGATGGTGCTGTCGCGCGGTGGCGAGCTCGTCTTGGGTGACGGCACGCCGAACTTCGACAGCGCCGAGGCGCTGGCCACGCTCACGATGCTCCAGGACCTCGCGCGCAGCGGCGACCTGGCGTTCTACGGCGCCAACGAGAGCACGCCCGCCATCTTGAACTTCGTGCGCACGCGCACCCTGATGACCTTCGCCAGCATCGCGAACTGGCCCGACGTGCGGCGCTTCTCGGTGGCGTTCGACGTCGCCGCCGCACCGGTGCCGACGACCGCCGACGGGCGGGTGCCGCTGGGTGGCGCGCAGCTCGTGGTGATGCGCAACGCCAGCGCGGCGGAGCGCGCCGGGGCGTTCGCGTTCTGGCTGCACCTCATGGAGCCAGCCAACCTCGCGTTGTGGATCGAGGACTCGTACTACATCCCCGTGCGCCGCTCCGTCGTGCCGCTGCTGGAGGACTTCTACGCCGAGGACCCGAACCGCGCCGCCGCGCTGGCGCAGCTCGAGACCGCCGTACCGCGCCCACGGATCCCCGAGTTCAACGCCTGGCGGCGCATCCTCGACGACGCCATGGAGCGTGCGCTGCGCGGGAACCAGCGGCCGGCCGACGCGCTGGCCGAGGCCCAACGCCGCGCACTGGAGGTGCGCTGATGCGCCTGGGCTTCTCCCCCACCACCGCGATGATGCTCGACGTCGACGCCTCGTTCGCCCTCGCGGACGAGTTGGGGTTGGCGTTCGTGGAGCTGAGCGCCGACGTGTTCGAGATCGCGCCGTTCCTGCAGCAGGTCGATCACGTGCGTGCGCTCACACGATCCACGGGCGTGGCCACCACTGTGCACCTGAGCTACGTCGACCTGAACCTGGCCTCGCTCAGCCCTGCGGCGCGAACGACGGCGGTCGAACGCAGTCTGCGCGGGCTCGAGTACGCGCACGACGTCGGCGCCAGCTGCGGGGTGCTGCACACGGGCTTCAAGTACCTGCACCACGCCCAGGTCGACCCCTTGGTGGACGAGGCACTGCGCGCGTCGCTCGCAACGCTCGAGGGGTCTGCGGTGCCCATCGTGCTC
This sequence comes from Trueperaceae bacterium, assembly GCA_007130445.1. Classification (GTDB taxonomy): domain Bacteria; phylum Deinococcota; class Deinococci; order Deinococcales; family Trueperaceae; genus CSSed10-48. The sequence continues at coordinate 1,259 of SLSM01000091.1, forward strand.
GAGAACCTGGTGATCGGTCCGGACGACTTCCTGCGCAGCGCCAAGGTGCTGCGAGAGGTGACGCAGCGGCACGGCATGAAGAACTGCTTCGACGTCGGGCACGCCTACGTCGAAGCGACCCGCGAGGGCACCGACGCCATCCGGGATTACCTCGACACGCTCGGCGACGACGTGATCCACCTCCACCTGCACGACAACCACGGCCAGCGCGACGAGCACCTGCCGGCAGGTTCGGGCACGATCGACTACGCGGCGCTGCGGAGCTTCCTCGCAGCGTTCAAGGGCACGGCGTGCCTGGAGATCGCCGGCGGGCCGGACGGCGTGCGCTCGTCGGTCGCGTTCGTGCGCGGGCTCCTGGACGGTGACGCATGAGCCGCGCGTACGCGCTCGCGGCGGTGCTGCTCGGCCTGATCGGCTTCGCGGCCATCGAGGTCGCGGGGCAGAGCGTCGGTGTGCGCACGGCGCTCGGGCCGTCGCTGGCGCTCGACGCCGCTGCCTACGCGCTGGCGACGCTCGCCCTGGCAGCGCTGTTCGCCGCGCCGTTCCGCCGCTCCCGCGGGTGGCGCGCGCTGCTGGCAGGGGTGGCGTTCATCCTCCTGTTCGCCCCGCTCACCGCGGCGCTTGCGGGCGCGCTCGACCTCACGCTCGGCGGTTGGTGGGGCCAGACGAGCATGGTCCGCGGCGCCTTCATCGCGACGCCGCTCAACCTGATCGTGACGTTCACGCTCGATCTCGCCTACGTGGCGCTGCCGCTCGGGATCGTCAGCGTGGTCGTGCTGCAACGGATCGCTCGCACTGGATCGGTGCCCAGGCGCTGAACCGGACGGGCCGCCGGCGATGGTAGCCTCGTGCATGCCTCACGACTACGATCTGCTCCGCCGCCTCTCCGAAGCCCCCGGCATCCCTGGCCGCGAGGACGCCGTCCGCGACGTGATCCGCGGTGAACTCGGCGCCCTCGCGGAGCGCTCACGCGTCGACGCGATGGGCAACCTGATCGTCGACGCCGGCGGGCCCGATGGCGCTCCGGTGGTGATGATCAGCGCGCACATGGACGAGATCGGCTTCGTGGTGAGCCACATCGACGAACGCGGCTTCCTGCGGCTCCAGAACCTCGGCGGCTTCGACGCCCGAAACCTCTTCGCGCGCCTGGTGATGGTCCACACCCGCCACGGCACGCCGCGCGTCGGCGTGCTGAACCCCGGCGTCAAGCCCGTCCACATCGCCAGCGCCGAGGACAAGGCCAAGATCCCCGAACTCAGCGACTTCGTCGTCGACCTCGGCCTGCCGGCCGAGACCGTGGGGGCCGAGGTGCGCGTGGGCGACATGGTCACGCTGCAGCAGCCGTTCGTCGACCTCGGCGACGTCGTGGTGGGCAAGGCGCTCGACGACCGCAGCGGCTGTTGGGTGCTGCTCGAGACCCTGCGGCGGCTGTCGTCGCCGGCGGTGCGGGTGGTCGGTGTGTTCAGCGTCCAGGAGGAGGTCGGCCTGCGCGGCGCGATCACGAGCGCGTTCGCGCTCGAGCCCGACGTGGGCGTGGCGCTCGACACGACGCTGGCGGTCGACACGCCAGGCACCGCGGACCACCTGGTCGTCACGCGCCTGGGCCAAGGCGTGGGTATCAAGGTGAGCGACACGTCGATGGTGAGCCACGGCTGGTTGGTCGACGCCATGGCGGGCTTGGCCGAGGCGAACGGCATCGCGCATCAGTTCGAGGTGCTGCCGCGCGGCGGCACCGACGGCGGTGCGATCCAGCGCAGCCGCGGGGGCGTGGCCACGATCACGCTCTCCAACCCGTCGCGCTACGTGCACACGGTGACGGAGATGCTCTCGAAGC
>SLSM01000077.1 GCA_007130445.1 Trueperaceae bacterium
CGCATCGGGACCGACGACCTCCCGACCCCGCTCGGCGCCGCCTGCTTGGCGCCCTGGCTGTTCGAACGGCTGACGCTCGCGCTGGGCGGCGACCTGGCCGAGCGCGCGGCGCTCGGCATGCTGCGGCCCGAGCCGTTGTGGCTGAGCGCGCCCGACGTCGACGCCGCGCGCTCGCGGCTCGGCGACGACGGCGCCGACGTCGCCGCTGGACCGATCGGCGGCAGCCTCCGCGTGCGAGCGCCCCGGCCGCTCCGCACGCTCGCCGCCTATCGCGAGGGGTTGGTGCAGCCGCAGAACCCCGCCTCGCTCGCGGTGGTGCACGCCTGCGGCGAGGTGGCGGGCGTGCGCGTGCTCGACCTGTGCGGCGGTCACGGCGTCAAGGCGGCGGCGCTCGCGGCGCGCGGCGCGCACGTGGTCAGCGTCGAACGCGACGAGGGCAAGCTGCGCGCGGCCGCTCGCAACGCGGCGCGGCTCGGGGTCGAGATCGACGCGCTGGCCTGGGACCTGACCACGCCACCGCCGCTCGAGCCGGCTCAGGTCGTGCTGCTCGACGCTCCCTGCAGCGGCACCGGCACCCTCCGGGGGCACCCCGAGATCGGCCTACGCCTGACGCCGGCCGCTCTGGCGTCGCTGGTCGACCTGCAGGCGCGCCTGCTGCGCACCGCACTCACCTGCGTTGCGCCGGGCGGGCGGCTCGTGTACGCCGTGTGCGCCCTGACGCCCGACGAGGGGCCGCACCAGATCGAGCGGCTGCTGGCCGAGTCGCCGACGATCACAGCCGATGCGCCGGCGCTGGACCTGCCGCACGTCGGCGCCTCGGGTCCGGGCGCCTGGATCGTCCCCGAGGACGGTCTCGACGGCTTCTACGTCGCTGCGCTGCGGCGCGAGCGCTGAGCGTGTAGCCTCGCGCATGGCAGCCGCCTGGCAGCAGCTCTCGGCCCACGCCTGGCTCGTGCCGGGCGCGGTCAACAGCGTGGTGCTCGAGCACGCGGGGCGCGCCGTGTTGATCGACACCGGCGCGGACCGCGACGCCGGCAAGCGCCTGGTGCGGGGGTTGCGCGAACGCTCCTGGCGGCTCGAGGCGATCCTGACCACGCACGCGCACGCCGATCACGTCGGCGGTCACGCCGCGGTGCTGCGCCAGCTCGACGTGCCGGTGTTCGCACCCGCGATCGAGGCCGAGCTCATGCGCGCCCCGGTGCTCGAGCCGACCTACCTGTTCCACGGCGCCGCCCCGCTCCCCGAGCTCACCAGCCGCTGGCTCCAGGCCGAGCCGAGCCGCGTCGACGTGGTCGCCGAGGCCGGCGCGCTCGAGCTGATCGGCCTGCCGCTCGAGCTCGTCGAGGTCGACGGACACGCCATCCGTCAGCTGGCCGTGCGCGTCGACGACATCGTGATCGCCGGCGACGCCGTGTTCGGCGACGCGATCGCCGCGCGCTACCCGCTGCTCTTCGCCCACGACGTGCTCGCGCAGCGACGCTCGGCCGAGCGCATCGGCGCCGACGCCGCGCGGCTCGCGGTGCCCGGGCACGGCGACCCCGCCCCGCCGCGACACCTGGCAGACGTGACGATCGCCGCGATCGACGCCGCGCACGCGGCGCTGCGCAGCGCCCTGGCGGCCCGGCCCGAGGGGGCCGAGACGGCAGCCGTCGTGCGCGCGGTCGCTGCCGACCTCGGGGCGCGCATGGACGACCTCCCGCGCTGGCACCTCAACCACACCACCGTGTGCGCGTATCTGGCGGCGGCGCGTGCCGCCGGCGAGGCCGACGTGCGCATCGACGACGGGGTGCTGCTCTGGTTCGCGCGCGCCACCTGACGCGTGCGCGTCAGCGTGCGCCCCGACCGCGAAGCGCGGACGCTCAGGCCGCGCCGGCGCCGATCAGCAACTCCGGCTGCGCTTCGGCGCGCAGTGCCTGCACGACCGCGTCCGCCACGTCGGCCGGCGCCAGCGACCCCTTGGGCGCCCCGCCGAGCGGGGTCCACAGGTTCGTCGCCACCGCGCCGGGCCGCACCACGGTCACGCTCACGCGCTGGCGCCGCAGCTCGAGGGCTGCCACGCGCGCGACGCCGTCCACACCGGCCTTGCTGGCGGCGTAGGCCGCCATGCCCCGCGCGGCCGACAGCTCGGGTCGGGCGCCCAACACGAGGACGCGACCGCCCTTGGCCAATCGCGGCCCGAGGTGCTTCAGCGCCAGCGCGAAGCCCCAGACGTTCGCACCCCACTGCGTCTCCCAGGCCGCCAGGTCGGCGTCGCCCAAGGCACCGGGGAGGGCCGCGCCGACCGCGTACACGAGCACGTCGACGTCCGGGAGGTCGTCGGCGAGCGCCGCGACCTCCAGCTCGACCGAGACGTCGGCCGCCAGCGCACGGGCTGCGCCGAGGTCGCCACGCAGGCGTCCGAGGGCGGCGGCGTCGCGGCCGACGAGCGTGAGGTCGAAGGCGGGGGCCAGGGCGCGCGCGATGGCGCTGCCGATCCCGCCGGTGGCACCGATGACCATGGCATGAGGCATGCCGTCAGCGTAGCGACGCGAGGGCACGTCACGCCGTAGGCTGCGACGCGATGACGACGCCATCGGATGGTCCCAGCCGCCAGGCCGTGCGCGCCGCCCTCCGCGGCGGTGACGGCGCGCGCGCCGAGCGTTCGTGGCAGGCGCTCATCGCGGCCGAAAGCGATGCGACCGCTGCCTGGACGTGTGGCGTTGCGGTCGCGGGCTGGCGCGCCGACGCCGAGGCCGTGGCGGAACGCGAGCGCGGCGGCCGCGCGGCACTCGCGCGCTCCGGCGGCGACTGGCGCGAACGCCACGAGCTCGCCCTCGCGTCGGGCGAGGCCTACGTGCGCTTGGCGGACGTGCGGGGGGCGCTGCCGCGTCTGGGCGAGGCGCTCGGACAGACCGAGTGGCACCCGGACGATCCGGCGGTCGTCACGGCGTTGCTGGCCATCGCGCAGGTGCACGCGCTCCACGCTGCGCCGCGCAAGGCGCTCGAACAGGTCGCTCGCGCCGCGATCCGCGGCGCCGCGCACGTGGCGGACCGCGAGGCCACGCGGGCGTGGCGGGCGCGGGCGCGCTGGGTGGTCGCCA
>SLSM01000304.1 GCA_007130445.1 Trueperaceae bacterium
ACCCGCCGGTCAGCAGTGTCGCGATGATGCCCGCGATGACCGCGACGAGGGCGATGCCGATGGCGAGGTCGGGCCAATTGCGTCGCAGCCAGTCCATGCCCCTATGCTAGCGCGTCCGTCAACGACGGGGCGCCGTGCAACCTGCCTGGTAGCCCAGTTGGCACGCGTTGGACCAGGCGATCCGCGCGTCCTCGTCGCGCTGCTGGGCGTAGAGCGACCAGCCGAGGTGGTAGTGGCTCTCGGCGTCCTGTGCGTTCTGCTGCACGAGCAGGCGATACACGTTCTCCGCGTCGGCGTAGCGCTCGGACGCGAGGTAGGCGGCGCCGAGGTTGACGCGGGCCTCGATCGAGTTCGGGTCGAGCTGGACCGCGCGCTCGTAGAAGAGCGCCGCGCCCTGGTAGTCGCCCTGCATGTAGCGTGCCAGGCCGGCCCAGAGCTGCGCCGAGGCGCTGCCGGGGCGCGCCTGGACGACCATCGCGAAGGCGTCACTGGCGGCGGCGTAGTCGCCCTGGAGGTACAGGGCGCGCCCGACGATGAAACGGGCCTGCGCTTGTGCATCGGCGTCGGCGGGGCTGACGCGATCGAGCACCCGGCGCGCCGAGGCGAGCGCGTCGCTGCTCATGCCGAGTTGGTCGAAGGCCCCCGCGAGCGCGAGCTCCGACTCGATGCCGCTCTCCTGCAGGCGTGCGGCCTCCTGCAGCGGCGCGAGCGCCGCCCGGGTCTGGCCGGAGGTGAGCAGACTGACACCGAGGTTGTAGCGCGCCTCCCAGGAGGCCGGATCGACCCCGACGGCGCGCTCGAACGAGGCAGCCGCTTCGCTCTCGCGGCCGAGGCCGCGCTGCAACTCGCCGAGCGCGACGAGCGAGCTCGCCTCGCCCTGCCGATCGCCCGCATCGACGGCCTTGCGCACGGCGCGCTCGAGCGCGCGCAGCGCGAAGTCCACCTGGCCCTGGTCCACGTAGACCTCGGCGATCAGGACGCTGAAGCGGTAGTCGCCCGTGCGCGACTCCACCTCGGTGAGCTCGGCCAGCGCGGTGAGGCCCTCGCCGGCGGCGACGAGCGCCGCCCCGCGGTTGTAGGCGAGATCGGTGTCGTCGGGAGCGAGCACCAACGCCTCGCCGAAGGCCTCGGCCGCAGCACGGTACTCCTCGCTGCGGACCAGTTGACCGGCCAGGCCGACGTAGGCGTTGAGACGGTCCTGCCTCGTGGCCTCGGGCTCGGCCGCGGCGAGGGCGGCGCGGAACGCCGTCGCCGCATCGCCGGGACGCCGGAGCGTCGCGAGCGTGACGGCACGGTTGTAGTGACCATCGAAACGATCCGGGAACAGGCGGGTGACCTCGTTGAACGCGAACAGCGCGCCCTGGAAGTCGCCGCGGGCGAACTCGACGAGCCCGAGTCCGAAGTGCGCGTCGCCGAGGAGGTAGTCGAGGGCGATGGCCTCGAGGTACGCGTCCTTGGCGTCCTCGAGCTCGCCCGCCTCGAAGGCGGCGTTCCCGAGACGCGTCCACGCCTCGGCGTTCTCGGGCGTCTCCTGCACGGCCGCGCGCAGCTCGGCGAGCGACGACTGGGCCGTCGCCACGGCGAGGAACGCCGCTGCGAGGGCGACCGCGAGCGCCAGCACGCTTCGCTTCACGATGTCCATTGTCATGCCTGCCTCCGAATCGCTGCGCGCCACACCTTGAGCGTGCCGTGCGTGACGATGCTTCGTGCTGGACACTGTACCCGAAACGCACGCATGCGACCTGTGAAAAGCCGCACCGGTCGGGTCGGCCACGGCAACGCGCTCAGGCACGCGCCTCGGCGACATTGCGGCCGAGCCCCTCGGCACCTTGCAGCGACAACTGCCCGCAGGCGCCGCCGGCGTCGCGGCCGCGCGAGAAGCGCACCGAGCAGGGCACGCCAGCGCCCTCCAGCACGCGCTCGAAGGCGTCGGTCCGACGGCTGCCCGTGGCGCTGAACCCCGACCCCTGCCAGGGGTTGAACGGGATCAGGTTCACGTGCACGACCAGTCCCTCGAGCAGCGCCGCCAACGCCCTCGCCTGGGAGAGGTCGTCGTTGACGCCGGCGAGGAGGGTGTACTCGATCGTCACACGGCGCCCGCCGGCGGCCTGCCACTCGTGCAACGACGCGATGATGTCGTCGATCGCGTGCGCGTGCGCCGTCGGGATGATCCGACGGCGGGTCGCCTCGTCCGGCGCGTGCAGGCTGACGGCCAGCACGAGTGGCAGCCCCTCAGTGGCGAGGCGCCGGATGCGGCTGGGCAGTCCGACGGTCGAGAGCGTGATGCGCCTGGCCGACATGCCGAGCGCGGCCGGGTCGATCATCGTGCGGATGGCGCCGAGCGCGGCGTCGTAGTTCAGGAGCGCCTCGCCCATGCCCATCAGCACCACGTTGCGCAGCTCCGTGGGGGCGAAGCCCTCGTGCCACGCGACCGCGAGCAGTTGGCCGACGATCTCGCCGCGGCTGAGGTTGCGCCCGAAGCCGAGCGCGCCGGTCGCGCAGAAGGCGCAGCCCGCCGGACAGCCGACCATCGACGACACGCACACCGTCTTCCGGTCTCGGTAGGGCATGTAGACGGCCTCGGTACGCGTGCCGTCACGCAGCGTGAACAGGTAACGCACGCTCTCGTCCGCGCTCGGGAAGCGCTCGACGCGCTCGAAGGGATCGATGCGCCACTCGGCCGCCAGGCGCTCGCGCCAGACGGCGGGGAGATCGGTCATCGTCGACACGTCGCGCGCCCCGCGCTGGTAGATCCAGCGCGCCAGCTGACGCGCTCGATACCGTTCCTGCCCGTCGGGGACGGGGAGATCGGCGAGCGACAGGTCGAGCAGGCAGGGGCGGTCGTCCATGGCGCCCCAGGCTAGCGCATCCGCGGCCGTCACCGCTCTTCGGTGACGACGCCGTCGACGACCACGAGCGGCACGCGCTCGCGCAGCACGTCGAGCGAGCCGCGCAGGCGGTCGAACACCTCGGCGTCGAGGTACGCCGCTGAGGCGCGCACCAGACCCAGGTAGTACCGCCCCAGCACGGCGCACCCGTCGACACCCGCACGCGCGCGCTCCCAGGGCGTCAACAGGCCGTCGACCAGCGCTGCTTCCGACTCGAGCGCCGGGCAGCCCCCTGCCGCGACCACGGCCGTGAGCACGGCGACCGTCTCGCCGGGGTTGTGCCAGAAGCCGAAGTTGAGCTCGTCGGTCAGGCGGTCGACGTCGCGCAAGGCGGCGCGGTAGTCGCCCGACGCCGTCACCTCGCGCGCCAGGGCCTGGCGCCGCAGGCGCCTGGCCGCGTAGGCCGGCAGCGACAGCGGCGCGCCGGAGGGCCGTAGGCGGCCCCCGATCAACGCCCGCAGCCGGTAGGCGAGGACGTAGTCCTGATACTCGCGCAGGTGTTCCACGCCCGCCAGCGTAAGCGGCGGCGGCGTGGGCAGCACGAGCGCAGCACACCAAGCGTCACGCGGTGGCGCGAGCGGCCGAGCAACGGCGTCGGCGGTCGGCGCCGCGGTAGCATGGCGTCATCGTCCGATTCGGCCACCCCGGCAGCGGGGTCGCTCGCGCTGCTGCGTTCATGAGGAGGTTCTGTGAACATGCACACCCGTTCCGTGAAGACGGTCGGCATGGTCTTGGCTGGCGGGAAGGGCACGCGCCTGCACCCGCTCACGTGGCAACGCACCAAGCCCGCCGTACCGTTCGGCAGCAAGTACCGCATCATCGACTTCGCGCTCAACAACATGATCAACAGCGGCATCTTCGGGATGTTCATCCTCACGCAGTACAAAGCGCAGTCGCTCACCGAGCACATCCAGCGCAACTGGCGCTTCGGCACCTTCCTGTCGGATTACTACATCACCCTCGCGCCGGCGCAGATGTACCTCTACGAGGAACTCGGCGCCGAGTGGTACCGGGGCACGGCCGACGCGATCTACCAGAACATCCACCTGATCGAGAACACCGGCGCGGACCTCGTCGCGATCTTCAGCGGCGATCACATCTACAAGATGGACATCTCGCACATGATCGACTACCACCTGGAGCGCGAATCGGACGTCACGATCGCCGCGTACCCGACGCCGCTCGCCGACGGGACGCGCTTCGGCGTGCTGCAGGTCGATGACGACTGGCGGATCACCGAGTTCCAGGAGAAGCCCGCCAGCCCGAACCCGATCCCCGGGCGCCCCGACGCCTGCCTGGCGTCGATGGGCAACTACGTGTTCACGAAGTCCAAGCTGCTCGACATGCTGCGCGAGGACGCGCTCGTGCGCGAGTCGGAGCACGACTTCGGCAAGAACGTGCTGCCGATGGCCCTGGAGCAGGGCTACTCGCTGCACGCGTATGACTTCGCGCGCAACCCGATCCCGGGCCAGGAGGGCCCGAACACGTACTGGCGCGACGTCGGGACGCTCGACTCGTACCACGAGGCCAACATGGACCTCGTGGCGCTCGAGCCGGAGTTCGACCTCTTCAACGAGGCCTGGCCGCTGCGCACCTCAGCGGAGTACTCGCCGCCGGCCAAGTTCGTGCACGACATGAGTGATCGGCGCGGGCAGGCGCTCAACTCGGTCGTCGCCGGTGGCGTCATCATCTCCGGGAGCACCGTGCGCGATTCGGTCGTGTTCCGGCGCGTGCACGTCCACTCGTACGCGAGCGTCGAGCGCTCGGTGATCTGCGACAACGTCGAGATCGGCCGCCACTGCGTCATCCGCAACGCGATCATCGACAAGAACGTGACGGTACCACCGGGCACGACGATCGGCGTCGACGCCGAGCAGGACCGCGCCCGTGGCTTCACCGTCGCGCCGAGCGGCGTGACGGCCGTGCCCAAGGGGTACCGCTTCGAGTGAGCGCACGTGCGTGGGTGCGTCGACCCCGAGGACCGTCCCGCTGCTTACAAGTGGCTCATGGGCACGGGTGCTACGCTCAGATATCTAGAGGCCGTCGCAACGGGCATGCGTCCCGTGCGCGTCGGCCAACCCGACCGCCGCGTCGCCGACGGCCGCGCTCGGCGTACCTGGAGGCCGCGTGAGACGTTCATTCAACCCCTGGCTGATCGTGATGCTCATCATCTTGGGCATCTTCGTGTTCAACCAGTTCAGCAGCCCCGGTGCGCCGCGGGAGATCACCTTCTCGACCTTCACGCAACTGGTCGACGAGGGCAGGGTGGCTCGTGTCACGATCGAGCGCAACAACGGGGTCATCGACGGCGAACTGCGCAGTGAGTCGCAGGTGCTGATCGACGGCGAACCGCAGACCGTCCGCAACTTCCGCGTGACCACGATCGTCAGCGACTCGCTGCTCACGAGGCTCGAGGAGAACGTCGGCGAGGTGGCGATCCGCAACCCGCCACAATGGATCGGCCTGCTCATCTCCTTCCTGCCGTTCATCCTGCTGATCGCCATCTTCTGGTTCTTCTTCATGCGCGCCCAGGGCGGGCCGAACCAGGTGATGCAGTTCGGGCAGTCGAAGGCCAAGACGTACGGTCGCGAGAACAAGGTCGACACCACCTTCACCGACGTCGCCGGCCACGCCGAGGCCAAGCAGGAGCTGCGCGAGGTCGTCGACTTCCTGAAGCACCCGCAGAAGTACCTGCGCATCGGCGCGGAGATCCCCAAGGGCCTGCTGCTCGTCGGCCCTCCCGGCACCGGCAAGACGCTGTTGGCGCGCGCCGTCGCCGGCGAGGCGGGCGTGCCGTTCCTGACGGTGTCGGCCTCGGAGTTCATGGAGATGTTCGTGGGCGTCGGCGCCAGCCGCGTGCGGAACCTGTTCGAGGAGGCGCGCAAGGCCAGCCCGGCCATCATCTTCATCGACGAGCTCGACTCGATCGGACGGCGCCGCGGCGCGGGCATCGGCGGCGGTCACGACGAGCGCGAGCAGACGCTCAACCAGATCCTCTCCGAGATGGACGGTTTCGAGAAGGACACGTCGGTGATCATCATCGCCGCCACCAACCGGCCCGACATCCTCGACCCGGCGCTGATGCGCCCCGGTCGCTTCGATCGCCAAGTCACGATCGGCCTGCCCACGCTGCGCGAGCGCGAGGAGATCCTCAAGGTCCACGTGCGCAACAAGCCGGTGGACGACGAGGTCGACCTGCACAGGCTGGCGGAGTCGACGCCGATGTTCTCGGGCGCGGACCTCGAGAACCTCACCAACGAGGCCGCACTGATCGCCGCGCGCACGAACAAGCACGTGATCAGCTGGACCGATTTCAACGACGCGCTCGATCGAATCACGCTCGGCCTGCGTCGCGGCAGCCTGGTGCCGACCGAGGAGGAGCGCAAGCTGCTGGCCTATCACGAGGCCGGCCACGCGGTCGCGTACGCCGCGCAGCCCGAGCTCGGCGAGATCCGCAAGGTCACGATCAGCCCCCGCGGCGGCGCCGGCGGCTTCATGGCGCCGCTCTCGAAAGAGGAGATGTTCTTCAACGAGAGTCGCTTCCGTTCGCAGTTGGTTGTGGCGTTCGGCGGCCGTGTGGCCGAGAAACGCGTGACCGGCACCATCTCGTCCGGCGCCAGCAACGACCTCAAGCAGGCCACCGAGATGGCCAAGCAGATGGTGCTCGACATGGGCATGGGCGGCGAGGAGTTCGTCGCCTGGGGATCCGACGCCGGACCGGTGTTCCTGGGCGGCGAGATCAGCCGCCGCAAGGACTTCTCCGAGGAGACTGCGCGCCAGCTCGAGGAGCAGGTGACGGCGATCTTGCGCGACGCGTACGACCGCACGCACACGCTGATCGACGCCCACTGGCCGGCCGTCGAGGCGGTCGCCCGGGCGCTGCTGCGCGTCGAGACCGTCGACGGCAAGCTGGTGGCCGAGGCTTATCGCCGCGCCGAGGCGGGCGAAGACACCGAGTCGATCGCAGATTGGATCGTGAACGCCGTCGAGGAGCACGAGCGCCGCATCCAGGAGTCCAACGAGCGCCAGAAGGCCAAGGCCGAGGAGCGCGCGCGCGAGGAAGCCGCCCGTTCCGCCCCCCCGACCACGTCGCCCCCGTCCAGACCCGCGGCGGAAGGGAGCGGCAGCTAGCGGGCCCGGGGACCCCGCTGCCATCGTGCCGCTGCTCGACGGCAAGTACGAGATCCTCGCCGAGCGCGCTCTCGGCGAGGGCGTGGTGCGCTTCGACGCGACCACAGCCGACGGACACCCGATCCGGGTCGTCTGGTACGACCTCTCCCCCGCCGACGAGGTGCACTTCGAGCGCTACCGCCGCGGCCTGCGACGGCTCGCCCGCGAGGGCCTCGCAGACGTGCTCGACGTGGTATCGCGGCCCGGCGCGCGCTACGTCGCCTGGCGCGAGCACCACGGCGACGGCGCCGCCGCCGCGACGCTCGACCCGACGCTCGCGGCGCGGCTGCGCGACGCTGGCCTCGCCCCCGAGCGTGCCCGACTGCGGATGGGGCCGACCGGACCGCTGGTCGCCGACCTGCCGTTCGGTGTGGACAGCGTCCCCGATCCGCAGCGCGCGCCGGTGTCTGCGGCCCCGGCAGCGCAGGCGCGCCGGGGCCTTCCGACGCTCTCGGATGCCGCGGCATCGTGGTCGATCGCCGCGGCGCTGGCCGTGCTCGCGTTGGCGATCGTCGCCGGTGGCTTCGCCATGCGCGCCAACGATCGCCTGGTCCGCGTACCCGATCCCGGCGGCGCGGACGCGCTGAGCGTCGCCGAGCGCCTGGTGGCGTCGGGTCTGCGGGTCGAGGGCGTCGCTCGCGCCTCCGACGAGCCGAGCGGCACGGTGCTCGGCCTCGATCCCGAGGCGGGAACCCCGCTTCGCCCGGGTCGGGTCGTGCGCCTCGCCTACGCAGTGTCGCCCGGGCAGGTGGCGCCGGCGACGGTGCCGGCGCTCCTCGGACAGTCGCTCTCACACGCCGAGGCGCGCCTGAGCGAGGCGGGTCTGGAGGTCGGGCGCGTGGTGCGTGTGTACGAGCGAGCGCCCGTCGACGTGGTGCTGGCGCAATCGGCGGCGGCGGGCAGTGTTCTGGGCGTCGGCACGCCGATCGATCTGCTGATCAGCCTCGGCCCGCCGCAGGTGACCACGTTCGTCCCCGACCTGATCGGACTCGACGAGGCCGACGCGCGCGCGCTCGCGCTCGTCGCCGGCCTCGGCAACGGTGCGCTCGTCGTCGAGCGCGTCGAGGCGAGCGAGGCCGCGGCCGGCACGGTGGTGTCGCAATCCCTGGCACCGTACCGACGCGTGCCGCTCGACGGTGCCGTACTGCGGCTCCTCGTGGCCGAGGGGCGCCCGGGGATCGACCCCGCCGAGGGGCTGCCGAACCTGTCCGGCCTGAGCGAGGCCGACGCGCGGACCTTCGCCCACGGCTTCGACGTGCGCGTCGAGTACGTCGAGGACGGCATGCTGCCCGACGGCGTGGTGCGCCAGTCGTTGCGCCCCGGGGCGCAACCGGCCGACGGCGCGCTCACGCTGACCGTGAACGTCCGTCCGGTGCGCATCCCGGTGCCGACGGTGGACGCACAGGTACGGCAGCCGAGATTGCGCGAGGTGCCGTACCTGTGGCTGATCGAGCCGGGCATCCCGGTGCAGACGGCGGCCGTGACGGCGGCGACGCTCGATGGCGTTCGGACGGTGGTGCGCACGGTGCAGGTGCGTGGCGGCGAGCGCGTCGAGGGGACGTGGCTGACGACGTATCCTGGCCCGGTCCGGTTCGAGTTGACGCTGAACGGCGAACCGTACGGAGGCACGCAACTGGTGCCGTGAGGCTGCGGTCGGGGCGGCGCGCGTCGCCTGGGTTGCGTGCGACGACACCGTCTCCACGGCGACCGGGCGTATGATCGCGCCTGGCTATGGCGCGACCACCTTCATCGGTGGTCGCCGATGCAAAGACCTCGCGCTCGGGTGCCCACCCCGGGCGCGCGCCCCCGAAGGGACACGTGCGCACCACCCTCCGCGACCTGCTCCGCTACATCGCCCGCTACCGCGCCGTGTACCTGTTCGGCATCGCGCTGCTGGTGGTCGCGTCGTTCGTCAGCACCTTCGTGCCCATCGTCGTCGGTCGTGCGATCGACGCCTTCAGCGAGGGCACCATGACGATGACGTCGGTGTGGTGGTTCGTCGGCGCCGTGCTCGGCCTCGCACTCGTCGGCGCCGGGACGATGATCCTGGTGCGCCGCACCATGCTCAACGCCAGTTGGGAGATCCAGTTCGACATCCGCCGCGACCTCTTCCGCCACTTCACGCGGCTCGATGGCGACTTCTACGACAACTACCGCGTGGGCGACCTCATGGCGCGCCTCACGGCCGACCTCAACGCCGTGCGCATGCTCGCCGGCATCGGCGTGTTCCAGGGCATCTTCACCACACTGGTCCTCGGCTTCACGCTCTACCGCATGGCCTCGCTCGACGTGGGGCTCACGCTCCTGACGCTCACCATCGTCCCGTTCATCACCATCTCGTTCTTCGTGCTGCTGCGCATCATCCATCGCCGCTACGAGAAGGTGCAGGAGCAGTTCTCCAACGTCTCCGCGATGGCGCAGGAGAACTTCTCCGGCATCCGCGTGGTCAAGGGGTTTGGCATCGAGCAGCGCGAGCTCGACACCTTCAAGTCGCTCAACGACGAGTTCATCCGCCGCAACCTGCGGCTCACCAAGGTCGACGGCCCGCTCTTCCCGCTCATGGAGCTGCTGTTCGGTCTCGCCATCTCGCTGCTGCTGCTCGTCGGCGGACGCCAGGTACTCGGCATCGGTGGCTCGCTCACGATCGGCGAGTTCTCGGCCTTCGTCTTCCTGTTCGAGGGCATCCAGTGGCCGCTGATCGCCCTCGGGTGGATCGCCAACATGGTGCAACGCGGGTCCACCTCGTGGGGCCGGTTGCGCAGCATCTTCGACGAGCGCCCGCGCATCCGCGACACCGAGGAGACCGACCACACGCTCACGGGCGTGCGCGGCGAGATCGAGTTCCGCGACGTGTCTCTCACGCTCGACGGCCAACGCGTGCTCGACCGAGTGTCGCTGCGGATCCGCGCCGGCGAGTCGATCGGCCTCACCGGACGCACCGGCGCCGGCAAGACGCTGATCGTGAACCTGATCGGACGCCTGATCGACCCCGACGAGGGCGAGATCCTGATCGACGGCATCCCGATCAGGCGCTACCCCGTCCGCGTCCTGCGCCGCTACATCGGCCTGGTGCCGCAAGAACCGTTCTTGTTCAGCGACACCATCGCCCAGAACATCGCCTACGGCGTCCCCGACGACGGCGATCCCGAGGCGTTGCAACGGCGCGTGGACGAGGTCGCGCGCCTCGCGCAGCTCGCCGGGGACGTCGACGACTTTCCGCTCGGCTTCGACACGCCGCTCGGTGAGCGCGGCGTGACGCTCTCTGGCGGGCAGCGCCAGCGCACGGCCATCGCGCGCGCCATCATCCGCGACCCCAGCATCCTGATCTTCGACGACGCGCTCTCAGCGGTCGACACCCAGACCGAGGCCGCCATCCTGCAGGGGCTGCAACAGGTCCAGCAGGGGCGCACCACGCTCGTGATCGCCCACCGGCTCTCCGCCTTCGAGCACTGCGACCGCGTGTACGTGCTCGACGATGGGCGCATCAGCGAGGACGGCACGCACGACGCGCTCGTGGCCGCCGACGGCTGGTACGCCGACATGGCGCGCCGGCAGCAGCTCGAGGCCGCCCTGGAGGAGGTCTGATGTCCGGCGACCACTGGCGCGACGCAGACCGCGACGACGCCCGCCGAGGCGCCAGCGACGTGGGCGGGATGTACGACCCGTCCTACGACGTCGAAGCCGAGAAGGCCCGCCACGCCCGGGAGCGCGCCGGCAAGCGTGCCGCGCTGCGCGCCGAGGGGCGCTTCGACGAGGACGGCAATCCGATGGACGCCGCCTTCGACCGCGGCCTGGCGAGCCGGCTGCTCAGCTACCTGAAGCCCTACCGCAAGGCGATGCTGCTCGCGATCGCGCTGCTCGTGACGTACTCCGCGCTCGTGCCGGCCTTCCCCAACCTGATCGCCATCGCCGTGGACCGCTACATCGTCGCCGAGACGGCCCCCTGGAACCTGCTCGACGTCGACGAGCGGCTCACGGGCCTGCTGAACATCGTGCTGATCTACCTGGGGCTGCGCGTGCTCAACTTCGGCCTGCGTTACGGCTACACCTACGCCGTGGCGTGGATCGGCCAGCACGTGATCTACGACCTGCGCCGCGACACCTTCGGCAAGATCCAAAAGCTCCACATGGGCTTCTTCGACCGCACCCCGGTCGGTCGCCTGATCACCCGCATCACCAGCGACGTGGAGTCCATCCAGACCGCCATGACAGACGGCGTCGTCGGCCTGATCGCCGACGTCGGCCTGATCATCGGCCTGATGATCTACATGTTCATCATCGACTGGCGCCTCGCGCTGGTGTCGCTGACGGTGATGCCGGTGCTGTTCGTGACGCTCAACTACCTGCGCTTACGCATCCGCGACGCGTTCCGCGCCGTGCGCCTGCGCACCAGCCGCTCGAACGCCTACCTGGCCGAGAACCTGGGCGGCATGAAGACCGTGCAACTGTTCAACCGCGAGGATCGCAACGCCAGGCGCTTCGACGAACTCAACCTCGACCTGCTCGACGGCTACAACGAACAGGTGCGTTGGTTCAGTCTGTTCTGGCCGAGCGTCAACATCGCGGGCGCGATCGCGACCGCCATGCTGCTCTACTTCGCCGCCTATCAGCTGGCCGGTCCCGGCATCGCCGAGACCATCACCATCGGCGTGCTGATCGCCTTCATCCAGTACACCCAGATGTTCTTCCGGCCGCTGCAGGAGCTCTCGGAGCGCTTCAACGTGTTGCAGCAGGCGATGGCCTCGGCCGAGCGCATCTTCTCGCTGATCGACACGCCCGAGAAGATCGTCGACCGCGCCGACCCGCTGGCGTTCGAGGG
>SLSM01000249.1 GCA_007130445.1 Trueperaceae bacterium
GCGTGCGGCAGCCCGGCGGCGCGGAGGAACGCCTTCTCGGCGCCGCGGTGCTGGGTCGCGCGCACCACCGCGGCGCCGGGCCGCACCGGGACGCGCGCGGCCAGGCGCTCGAGCGCGTCGGCCGAGACGTTCTCGAACTCCACGGTCACCACGTCGACGGCGCCCACGAAGGCGCGCTCGGCCTCGGCGTCGTCGAACGCGGCGCGGATGGTGCGGTCTGCCACGGCGGCCGCGGGCGGGTCGTCTTCCGGCGTCCAGACCACGACGCCGTAGCCCAGGCGCCGGGCGGCCTGGCCGAGCATGCGGCCGAGCTGGCCGCCGCCCATCACGCCGATCACGGCGCCCGGCAGCAGCGGCCCCGGCAGCATGGGCCCAGGCTGCCGGGCACCCGGCAGCATGGGGCCCGTCACGGGACGCGGAAGGCGGGCGTGGGCAGCTCGGACGACTCCACCGCGCTCGTCTGGCGCGCTCTGTAGGCGACCAGGCGCTCGCGCAGGTCGAGGTCGCCGAGCGCCAGCACGGACGCAGCGAGCAGCGCCGCGTTCACCGCGCCGGCCTCGCCGATGGCGAGCGTGCCGACGGGGACGCCCTTGGGCATCTGGACGATCGAGAGGAGCGAGTCGAGGCCGCTCAGAGCCCGGCTGGCCACGGGCACGCCGAAGACCGGGAGGTGGGTGTAGGCGGCGAGCATGCCGGGGAGGTGCGCTGCGCCGCCGGCGCCGGCGACGATCACGCGGTGGCCGGCCTCCTCGGCCCCCAGAGCGAAGGAGCGGAGCCGGTCGGGCGTGCGGTGCGCCGAGACCACCATGCAGGCGCGCGGCACCTCGAGCGCCTCGAGCGTGGCGTCGGCGAAGCGCATGGTGTCCCAGTCGCTGGTGCTGCCCATCACGACGGCGACGAGGGGGGGCTCGGGTGCGTTCATGCGGTCTCCTCCGGGCGGGCGCCCTGGCGGCGCGGTGTGGCGCTCGTCGAGGCGGCGCCGGCCGCCTGCAGCGCGGACGCCGCGTCGCCGCTGGCACGCTGCAGTCGATCGACGACGGCCCGCCAAGGCTCGGTGTCGGGCACCCGCTCGATCCAGATGGCGCTCGGCTGAGACGCCTCCAGCACGCGCAGGGCGGCGTACAGGGCGCGCGCGTAGGCGGCCGGCGCGCGGCCGAGGTCGAGCCACGGCGCCGCGCCGACGGGACGCTCCGGTGGCGGCGCGCGGCGCGCCAGCACGGCGACCTCGAACGGGACCTCGGTCAGCTCGGCGCGCTCGACCAAGCGGGTGGGGACGTCGGGGGCGTAGTGGCGGAGCTGGTCGCCGGGGGCCGGGGGCCGGGGGCCGGCCTCGGCACCGGCCAGCGGGCCGACCGCGTCGATGAGCGCGCGGACCCCCACCCCGCCGGGTCGCAGCAGCCGCGGTGCGCCGCTGCTGAGGTCGACGATGGTGGACTCGAGCCCCACCGCGCAGGGGCCGCCGTCGAGCACCAGCAGGTCGGCGTCACGCTCGAACTCCTGCAGCACGTGCGCGGCGCTGGTGGGGCTGACGCGCCCGAAGCGGTTGGCCGAGGGAGCGGCCACGCCCTCGCCCAGGGCCAGCAGCAGCGCCATCGCCACGGGGTGGTCGGGGACGCGCAGCGCCACGGTGGCGGCGCCGCCGGTGACGCTGGCGGGGACGTCGTCACGAGCGCGGAGCACCACGGTGAGGGGGCCGGGCCAGTAGGCTGCGGCGAGCCGCCGGGCCGCCTCGGGCACCTCGGCCGCCCATGCGCTCATGGCGGAGGCGTCTGCCAGGTGCACGATCAGCGGGTGGTTGGGCGGCCGGCCCTTGAGGGCGTAGACGCGCGCGACGGCCGCCGCGTCGCGCGCCCGCGCCCCCAGACCGTAGACGGTCTCGGTCGGGAACGCCACCAGGCCGCCCGCGCGCAGGTGCTCGGCCGCCGCGCTGATCGCGGCGCCCTGGCGGGCTGGGTCACGGGCGTCGAGGCTTCGTGGCACGCCTTGAGGCTATCGCATCGCCTGGTCGGGGGCGCCGACGAGCACGACGCGGACGTCGTTCACGTTGGTGCGCGTGGGGCCGGTCACGAGCAGGTGCCGGTGCGCCTCGAAGACCGCGTAGCTGTCGTGGCGCGCCAGGGCGGCGCGCGCCGTCACGCGGTCGAGGGCACGCAGGAGCGCGGGCGTGACGAGGGCTCCGGCGTGTCCGCCGTAGCCGTCGATGCCGTCGCTGTCGGCCGCCAGCGCGGCCACGGGGGCGTCGGCGGGGAGGGCCAGCGCCAGGCCGAGCGCGAACTCGCTGTTGCGTCCGCCGCGGCCGCCCTCGCCGCGCACCGTCACGGTCGTCTCGCCGCCCGACACCAGCGCGACCGGCGGCGGCGCGGGTTGACCGTGGCGCCAGGCCTGCACCGCCACGGCGGCGTGGAACGCGCCCGCCTCGCGCGCCTCGCCGGTGATGGCGTTCGAGAGCACCAGCGCGCGGTAACCGCTCGTCTCGACCACCCCGCAGGCGGCCTCGAGGCTGGCCTGGTTCGAGGCGACCAGGCGGGTCTCGCAGCGCGCCGCGTCGTCGGCCGGCGGCGGCGCACCCTGGTCGTCGCGGAGCGTGCGCTCCAAGGCGGCCCGCGCCCCGGGGGCGTCCACGCCGAAGCGCTCCAGGACGGCGAGCGCGTCGGCCGGACCGCTGCCGTCGGCGACGGTGGGTCCGGAGGCGACGGCGGCGAGGTCGTCACCGACCACGTCGGACACGACGAGCGCCAGCACGTGCGCCGGCGCGGCGCGCGCCGCCAGCCGTCCGCCCTTGAGGGTCGACAGGTGCTTGCGCACCACGTTCATGTCCGTGATCTCGGCGCCCGAGCGCAGCAGAGCGTCGGTGACGGACTGCTTCGCGGCCAGGTCGAGCCCCGGCAGCGGGGCGCAGGCGAGAGCGGAACCCCCGCCCGAGACGAGCACCAGCACCAGGTCGTCGGCGCCCGCGGCGTCGACCGCCGCGAGCAGCGCCCGCCCGGCGGCCTCGCCCGCGGCGTCGGGCACCGGGTGGGCGGCCTCCAGGCAGCGCACGCGTCGCAGCGGCGCGGCGTGCCCGTA
>SLSM01000332.1 GCA_007130445.1 Trueperaceae bacterium
CGTGGCACTGGCGCTTCGCTGGGGCATGGCGCGGCTCGCTCGCCAGACCGACCTCCCGGACGAGTCGCTCGTCAACCGCGAGATGCGTGCGGCCTGGAACCTGCTGGTGCCGGCGCTGCTCATCCTCGTCGTCGTGGCGGCGCGGCCGCTCGAGGCCACGATCATCACCAGCCTGACCGATAAGCGCTTCGCGTCGGACCAGGTGCCGAACTTCGTCGGACTGCAGCACTACCGGACGCTCCTCACGGTCCGCTTCGACGAAGTGCTCTGCCGACGCGCCGACGACGGCAGCTGCGCGCGCTCGGCCAGCGGCGCGATCCGCTGGGAGACGCTCCCGCGCGAGCGGCTCGCCGAGGGCTACCGCACGGCGTGGAACCTGAACGTTCCACTGCTCAGCAGACCCGACACGGCGCTCTCGATCAGCGCGCTCGACCGCACCTGGATCCGCAGCATCTGGGTCACGCTCGTGTTCACGGTGGCGTCGGTATCGCTGGAGCTGGTGCTCGGCCTGTTCATCGCACTCACCGTCCACTCCGAGTTCCGCGGTCGGGGCGCCATGCGCGCCGTGATGCTGATCCCGTGGGCGATCCCGACCGTCGTGTCGGCGCGCCTGTGGGAGCTCATGCTCAAGGACACGTCTGCGGGCGTCGTCAACCGCGCCCTGATGATGTCGGGCATCATCGACAGCCCCCAGGCCTGGCTCACCACCTCGGCGCTGCAGATCCCGTCGGCGATCATGATCGACGTCTGGAAGACCGCACCGTTCATGGCGCTGCTCCTGCTCGCGGGGCTGCAGGTGATCCCGAAGGAGCTCTACGAGTCCGCCCGCGTCGACGGCGCCAGCCGCGTGCGCGAGTTCCTCTCCATCACGCTGCCACTGCTGCGACCCGCGATCGCCGTCGCGCTGATCTTCCGAACCCTCGACGCGCTGCGCGTGTTCGACCTGTTCAACGTCCTCTTCGGGCGCTCCGAACACAGCGTGTCGACCTATAACTTCGAAGTGCTCATCAACAACCAGGAGGCCGGCTATGCCTCCGCGATCGGCGTGCTCATCTTCGTGCTCATCTTCGGCTTCGCCGTGCTGTACGTCCGCTTCCTGGGGGTGAACCGCTCATGACGCGGCCCGCGTGGGCGCGAGTGCTGCGCCGCCTCCCCTTCTACCTGGTCGTGGCCCTGATCGCGGCCTACGCCCTGCTCCCCTTCGTATGGGCCATCTCCACGTCGCTCAAGAGCGAGAGCGAGCTCTTCGGACCCGCGACGCTGATCCCGCGCGACCCGACCGTCCGGCACTACGTCAACGTCCTCGGTTCCGGAACCTTCATGCGCTCGCTGAGCAACTCGGTGATCGTCGCCGGCGGCAGCGCGATCATCGCCCTGGCGGCTGGGTCGTTCGCCGCCTACGCGCTCGGACGCCTGCGCTTTCGCGGCAAGGTGGCCATGCTCTACGCAGTCTTGGCGATGACGATGTTCCCGCAGATCTCGGTCCTCTCCGGGCTCTACACCAACGTGCGCGAGCTCGGCATCTTCGGCACGCAGGCGGCGCTGCTCTACGCCTACCCGCTGTTCACGCTGCCGTTCGCGGCGTGGGTGCTCACGAGCTTCTTCCGCGGTCTCCCACGCGAGATCGAGGAGGCCGCCGTCGTCGACGGCGCCACCACCGGCCAGATCTTCGTGCGCATCCTGCTGCCGCTCACGGTCCCGGCACTCGTCACCACCGGGCTGCTGACGTTCATCGTGTCGTGGAACGAGTACCTCTTCGCGCTCAGCTTCACCATCACGAGCCCGCGGGCGCAGACCGTGCCCGTCGCCATCGCTCAGTTCGCGGGGGTGGTGGAGCAGCAGGAACCCATCGCCGAGATCATGGCGGCCGCGATGGTCGTCACGCTCCCGCTCGTGATCCTCGTGCTCGTCTTCCAGCAGCGGATCGCGGCCGGCCTGACCGCGGGATCCGTGAAAGGCTGAGTCCCATGTCCGACGCCCCCCAGCGCACCAACCTGGTCCTGATCGATTGCCACGACCTCGGCCGGCACCTCGCCTGCTACGGTCACCCGACGGTCCCTTCCGACGCGCTCGACGCGCTCGCCCTCCAGGGCCTGCTGTTCGAGCAGGCGTACGCTACGGCGCCCCAGTGCAGCCCCAGCCGCGCGGCGCTCTACACCGGCCGACACGCCCACGACGTCGGCATGCTCGGCCTCGCCCACGCGCCGTTCGACTGGCGCCTCCACGACGGCGTGCGCCATCTCGCGCACTACCTCGGCGAGGCGGGCTGGGCGACGGCCCACGTCGGCGTACAGCACGTGATCCGAGACACACCCGACCACGTGCGCTCGCTCGGCTTCCACCACCACGCGGCCTCGCACACCGACGCCGCCACCACCGCGGCTGCGGCCGTCGACGTCGTGCGCTCCGCGACACGGCCGTACTTCCTCAACGTCGGCTTCCTGGAGCCCCACCGCGACGCGCACGGCCGCTTCAAGAGCCAACCGCCGCGCGCCGAACGCGGTGTCGAGGTCCCCTCCTACCTGCCCGACACGCCCGCCGCACGCGAGGAGATGGCAGAGGTCCAAGGCGCCATCGCGGCCATGTCGGAGGGCGTGGGTCGCATCCTGGCGGCCATCGACGAACGCGACGACCGCGACGACACGTGGGTGGTGTTCACGACCGATCACGGCCTCGCCATGCCGCGCGCCAAAGCGACGATGTACGACCCCGGGCTGGGCGTCGCCCTCGTCATGCGCTGGCCTGCCGCAGGCATCGCGGGCGGCCGACGGCTGGACGCGATGGTGAGCCACGTCGACCTGCTGCCGACACTGCTCGACGGGCTCGGACTCGGCGTGCCCGACGGACTGCACGGCCGCAGCCACTGGCCGCTGCTGCAGGGCGCCGCCGCACCGGCGAACGCCATGGTCTTCGCCGAGAAGACCTTCCACACCGCCTACGAGCCGATGCGCGCCGTGCGCACCGTGCGGCACAAGCTGATCGCGCACTTCGAGGTCGACATCATGAACGTGCCCGGCGACGTGATGCGCAGCCCGATCACGGCCACGATGGTCGACGAGATCGTA
>SLSM01000087.1 GCA_007130445.1 Trueperaceae bacterium
CGCGCATGACGCCGAACTCGCCGACGTTGAGCAGGATCAGGAGCGACAGGCTCGCGCCCGTGTAGGCCAGGACGAGGGTGTTGACGAGCGAGCCGACGTGGTCGCGGCCGACGTTCATGCCCTTGGCGTAGAGCACGCGCAGCCCGAGGGTGGGGTCGGTGTGGGCGAGTTCGCGCACGACCGAGGCCTGCACGATGGTGATGTCGGTGAGCGCGCCCAGCGCGCCGATCAGCAGCCCGGCCAGCAGCAATCCTTTGAGCGCCACCTGCGGGGCCGCCGACATCAGCAGGATGGCGTCCTCGTTGCCGAGGCCGGTGAGCCGCGCCAGGTCGGTGAACACGAGCGCGAGCGCCATCGTGACCACGACCGCGAGGAGCGTACCGGCCAGCGCGGCCGACGTGCTCCAGGTCACCCCGTGGACGAAGTAGATGGCGAGGACGAGGATGCCGCCGACCCCGAGGAGCGAGATGAGGACGGGGTTCGCGCCCGCGAGGATCTGCGGGACGATGAAGGTGACGACGATCGCGAGGCTGGCGGCGGTGGACATGAACGCGCGGAGGCCCTTGAAGCCGGCCACGGCGAACGAGACGACGGCGAAGAGCGCGACCAGCCAGGCGAGCGCGGGCCGCCGCACCCAGTCGGTGACGACCACCATCTGCCGGCCGTCGGGACCAGGGGCGAAGTACAGCTCGACGCGTTCACCGACGCGGTACGGCGGCAGGACGATGTCGCCGTACGGGTCGTCGGGTGGGATGACGGCGTCGACCACGGTGCCGTCGGCGAGCCGGACCAACGCGACGTCGTCCTGACCCGTGCGCTGCACGATCTCGACGATGCGGCCCTCGGCGTACCCCATGCTCTCGGCGCTCGGTGCCTGGGCGTGGGCGTTCGTCACGAGCAGGAGGAGCAGCAGCCATGGCGCCAGGAAGCGTCCGCGAGCCCATGCTCGCGCCGACCGCGGTGCCCGGCGAGCCGTGCCCATCTGGCGAGCCGCGCCCGTCCGGCGCGTCGGGCGAGGCGAACGTGGGGGCGCGTCAGGCATCGCGGCAGCGCGGGCAGAGACCGTAGAGCGTGAGGGCGTGGCCGCGGACCTCGTAGCCACCGGGCAGCGTGACGCCTTCCAGGACCGCGACGGGGCAGGTGGTGGAGAGCTCGAACACGCCCTCGCACTGGTCGCAGCGGAAGTGGTGGTGATGGCCGCGCCCAGCGAGCTCGTAGCGGCGCGTCTCGTTCGGGAGGTGCACGGCGACGATCTCACCCGCCTCCTCGAGCGTGGCCAGGTTGCGGTACACCGTGGCGAGTCCCAGCGAGCCCTGGATGGCGCCTGCGCGCTCGAGCAACTGATGCGGCGTGAGCGGTCCGGCCGCCTCGTCGAGCGCCTGGAGGATGGCACGCCGTTGAGAGGTTCGTCGCATGTCGGGAGGCAAGTCGGTGCTGCGCCCTCGGCCTCGCGCGGCGCCGCTGCGCGCTGTCGGTGTGTCGCGCACGTCACGTCCGCACGCGCTCGAGAGCGCATCGGGCCGAGCGGCTCACCGCCGAGGAGGTGGACGTGCAGGTGGTCGACCTCCTGGCCGCCGTGCGCCTTGCAGTTGACGATGAGGCGGTACCCGTCGTCCAGGAGTCCTTCTTGCGCTGCGACGGTGCGAGCGGCCGTGAACAGCCTGCCCAGCGTCGCCTCGTCGGCCTCGGTGACGTCGGCGGCCGTCGTGATCACGTGGTTCGGGACGAGGAGGACGTGCACGGGCGCCTGTGGGTGGATGTCGCGGAAGGCGGTCACGAGGTCGTCGCGGTACACGACGTCGGCGTCGATCTCGCCGCGCACGATCTTGAGGAAGAGGGTGTCGTCGGCCATGGGACGAGTGTACGGCACCGGCGACGGTGGTCGTCGACACGGTTGACACCGCAGTCGCGCCATCGCGTAGACTGTGGATCGCGTTGAGAATGAGAGCCTGTTCTCAACAAGACCGCGAACACACGAGAGAGGACCACCGTGGCCAAAGACGGACCCCGCATCACGATCTTGCTGCGCAGCAGCGCCGGCACCGGCACCACGTACGCCACCACGAAGAACCGTCGCACGACCACAGCCAAGCTCGAACTCCGTACGTACGATCCCGTCGTCCGCAAGCACGTGATGTTCAAGGAGCACAAGGCCTGATGGCCCCTCTGACACAAGGAGTCTCAATGACACGAGCGTTCCACCGATCGATCCTCGGCATCGCCGTCCTCGCCTTGTTCGCCGTGGCGTGGGCCGACAGCCACGGCCATGCGCACGACCACGACCACGAGAGCCCGATCGCCGAGTTCGTCATCCTCGACCGCGGCGCCGAGCGCGCGCCCGTCGCCGACATCCATGGTGAGCACTGGCACGGTCGCCTCCCCGACGTGCCCTTGGACGGCCGGGTGTCGCTCGGCGCGGTGATCACATCCGCCGACGGCCGCGATCGCGACCTGTCCGATCCGAGCGTGAACGATTTCGGGGTCGCGTTGGCGCCGGGGGCGCCTGAGGGTGTGGTCGAGTTCGTCGATCACGGTGACCACGTCCACGTCCGCGGCGTCGCCGTCGGCGTGAGCGAGGTGGTGTTCACCTGGACCCATCGCGGTGAGCTGCGGTACACGACGCCGCCGATCGCGGTGCGCGTGGTCGACCCGAGCCACGACGACGACCATGCCCACGACGACCACGATCACGATCACGCCGACCACGACCACGATCACGACCACGGTCACGCCGATGGTCACGACCACCACCACGGTGAGCTCGAAGGCGTTCGCCTCCTGGTCGCCTCGCTCGATGGACCCGAACTGCTCGTTCTGGACGCGGCCGACGGCGACGTCCTCGGGCGCTTCACGATCCCCGGCCTGGGTCGGGTGTACCAGCTTCCGAACGCACAGCTCGCGGCCGTCACCAACCGCGACGCCAACCGCGTGACCTTCATGCACAGCGGCCTGAGCGCCGTCGACCACGGCGACCACATGGACCTGCTCCAGGGCACGCCCTACGTCCTGAAGACCGTCAACCTCGGCGCCATGCCGACCCACTTCTTCGCTCAGGGCAA
>SLSM01000144.1 GCA_007130445.1 Trueperaceae bacterium
CTGGAACCCACGACCATGACCTTGGCTGCGACCGAGCGCGTCGAACGACTGCAACGCGAAGCCGCGCACCAGCGGATCACGCAACTCGTGCGCACGCAGGCGAGTGCGGCGGCGACCCCGCCAGCTCGTCCCCCTCACGGCGTGACGCCACGGCGTGGCACGCTCGATCTCAAGGCCCGTTCGTTCTGGAAGCGGTGGGCCGTATGAGTTGCGCCAGCCCCTGTCGCCGCCCTTCGCCTGGCGTTCACCCCACTGGGCTAGCCTCGATGCATGCGACGGTTGCTGCTCGTGCTGGTCCTGGTCTTGGTTGTGCTGGCGCTGCTGGTGCAGCGGGTGGGTTCGCCGCTGCGCAGCAGCCCGCCGGCCACGACGACGGTGACGGTCGAGCGTATCGAGCGCATCGACCGTGACGAGGGCGGGGGCGCGGTCCGCGGCGTGGCGCCCGACGGTAGGGCGGAGTTCGTGTACACACTCGAAGACTGGCGCGCCTGGGCGGAGGAGCACCTGGAGGCGAGTCTCGGCGGGCCGGTGCGAATCGCCGACCAGGCGATGCCGCCCGATACCTTCCACGGCTTCGGGGCCGCCGCACTGGCGCCTGATGGCGAGCGGCTGTTCCTCGCGGCGGGCACCTACGCCGTGCTGACCACGGTATCGGTGGTGGGCGCGCTGGATACTCGGAGCCGGGATTTCGAGGCCGTGGGGGAACCCGCCCGCGGCGACGTCGGCGAGGTCGCCTGGTCACCGGACGGTCGCTTCGTGGCGTACACGTTGGACAGCGCCCGGGCGCACGGCGACGGACTCCGTGTCGACGACATGCGGGCGTTGGAGATGGTGCGATCGGTCGCTGGCGAGGACCTGCTGGAGGTGGCCGCCGCGAGCGGGTTCACGGTCGAGACCGACGCGCGTGAGTGGCTGCCGGAGATCGCTGACCTCGACTGGAGTGGCGCGGCCGAACTCACCTTCACGACCGCCGACCCCGTCGACGAAGCGGCGGCGGAGGCGACCGTGCGATGGCGTATCGACGCTGACGGCAACGCACTGCGCCTCGAGGGTGCGACGCCGCGCTGAGCGCAACGATGGCGAGCTTCGCCGATCTGGACACGCTGGCGCGAGCGCTGCCCGAGGTCGGGGTGCGCTTCTCACGCGACGACCGGCCCGAGTACCGTGTGCGCGGGAAGCTGTTCGCGTGCCTGCGCGCTCGGCGCAAGGACGCGCTGGACGCCAGCACGCGGGAGCCGCTCGACGACGTGGTGATGCTCCGCACGCCCGACCCCGCGCAAAGGGAGGCGTTGTTGGCGTCCGCCGCGCTGCCGCTGTTCACCACGCCGCACTTCGACGCTGACGCCGGCTTGCGCTCGCTCAGCCAACCACCAGGTAGGCGCCGCGCGGCACCTGCCGTTCGAGCGTCCGGCACGGCCCAGGCGGCGACTGCAGGCCCGGCGGCACGCCCGGGTCCCAGATGCGGCACTGGCCGGGCGGTGGGTAGTGGCCGGGCGGGATGTGGAACCGCGGTCCGGTGGTCGGGCGCACCTCGATACCGCGCGATGGGCGATCGGCAGGGATGGTCACCGACAGGATGCCGGCGCGCACGACCGGGGTGACGTTCAGCCGGATGTCGAGCCCGAACGTGCCGCTGCCGGGTGCGCAGGCGGCGAGGAGGAGCGCGATGCTCGTCAGCCCCACGAGGCCGGCGTTGCGGAGCGCGTGCCGTCGGGTGATCATCATCTGGCGCATGGCCCGACGCTAGCAGGGCTCGCTCACGACGGCCGTGCAAGGTTCGACACTGTGGCCAGGGCCGTCGGTGCGCGGCCGCCGCGCAGGTACGCGGTCAGTGCGGCGACGCACGCCTCGGGCGCGTCGCGACCGGTGTCGATGCGCAGGTCGTACGCGTCGTGGGCGTAGGTGGCGTCATAATACGTCGCGATCTTGCCCACTTCGCTGACGCCGTCGCGCTGCTGGCCCCGGGCAAGGGCGGTGGACAGGTCGCAACGCACCTCCACCAAGTGCGTGGGCACGCCCGCCAGCGCCTTGCCGACGTCCTCGATGCGCCAAGGGTAGAGCAGCACGTCGTCGACGATGACGTGGTTGCCGGCGCGTGCCAGTGCCGCGGCGAGGCGCGGGATGCCCTGGAGCAGGCGCACGCCGAACGGCCCTGCCTCCACGCGTAGCAGGCGGCCGTCGTCGTCCCGGACCCAGCGCGCGCCGAGCGCAGCGTCGGGGCCGTCACCCAGGAAGCGCGCCGGCATGGCAGCGCTGAGGAAGTCGAGGCCCACGTGCAGGAACGGCTCGGGCCAACGCGCTTGCAGGCCACGGGCCAGCGTGCTCTTGCCGGAGCAGGCGATGCCGTTGAGGTAGACCACGATGCCGCTTCCTGGTTCGTTCTCCGCCAGCGGCGCCGACGCCCCCTGCAGTGGCGCCCTCGCTTCGTGCATGCCGGCCTCCTGGGCGCTGCGTCCGGCGAGCGAGGACGCGCTGTGGATGCGTCACGATGGGGGACGGTGCACCGCGCTGTCAAGCTGGCGAGGCGCCTCACCGGGCGCCGCGGCGGAGCATGAACGGTCCATGACGGCGTCGAAGGCGGCGCGCACCGGGCACTGTGGTAGATTGCACAGTGCTCGCCGCCTACGGTCCGCGGTACGCAGCGCGTTCATGGGCGGGCGTACATGAGGGGCTGGGCCGTCCGGGTCCGGCACGTCACGTCACAGCACGGCACGTAGAGGAGAGACCATATGAAACGTCCCGCTCTCATCGTCACGCTGTTCGCAGCGTGCGCCCTCCTCCTGTTCGGCGCCGCCCAGGCGCAGAACGACCGCCTGATCATCGGCGCCACCGCCGAGGTGTCGGGCTTCGATCCCCGGATCGCCACCGATGTTCCGTCGTTCATGGTGATCAACGTGATCCTCGAGCCGCTCGTGGTGTTCGATGGCGGCCTCGGTCTCCAGCCCCGCCTGGCGACCGGCTGGGAGATCAGCGACGACGGCCTCACGATCACGTTCGATCTGCGTGACGACGTGACCTGGCACGACGGCGAGCCGTTCACGTCGGCCGA
>SLSM01000229.1 GCA_007130445.1 Trueperaceae bacterium
CGGCGCAGCCCGCGCGGCGCTCGCCGTCTTCTTGACGGCGGGCAGCAGTGTGCGTGTCCACAACCGGACGCACGCGCGCGCGGAGGCCCTCGCCGTCGACATGCGGCGTTTCGGTGTCGCCGAAGCCATCGGCGCGGAGGCGTTGGCGGCGGCCATCGTCGAGGCCGACTGGCTCGTCAACACCACGAGCGTGGGCATGCGCGGTGGGCCGGCTGGCAGCCCGGCGCCGGACGGCGTACTGCCGGCGTCCGGCGCGGTGATCGATCTGGTGTACCGCCCGCGACCCACGCCGCTGCTGGCGTCGGCCGCCGCCGCGGGC
Source organism: Trueperaceae bacterium (assembly GCA_007130445.1). GTDB lineage: Bacteria > Deinococcota > Deinococci > Deinococcales > Trueperaceae > CSSed10-48. Next base: position 320 of record SLSM01000229.1, read on the forward strand.
CTCGAGACACAGGACGGGGTCGCGATGCTGGTGCACCAGGGAGCGACGTCGTTCACGGCCTGGACGGGACGCGAGGCGCCGTTGGCGGCCATGTTCGGTGCCGTGGAGCGGGCGCTCAGCGACGCGACTGCTTGACGGCCTTCGCGAGGGCGGAGAGCAACACCACGCTCTGCCCGCGCGGCGCCTGCGCCGCCAGCACGCGCTCCTGTCCGAAACGGACCACGGCCAGCGCGGCGCGCTCGCCCTCCACCGCCAGGTGGCTCACCGTGCCGGCGCTCGGTCGAACCGCCTCGAGCAGCGCGATGGCCGCGGTGAACGCCGCGACGCCGTCACCGTGGACGTCGGCCGGTTGTTCGGTCAGCGCGTACCCGACGGCGATGCCGGTGGCGTAGGGGCACGCGGCCGCGACGCGCTCCAACAGGTGTAGGTCGCGTCGCTGCTCGTCGATCAGACGACTCGCCTCGGTCAGCGCCGTGGCGGTCGCGACGTGGACGGTGCGGCGACTCGGGTTGCGGTACGGCAGCACCTGGAAGTCGACCGCAGCCAGGTCGAGCAGGCGTCCGAGGCCGCGCACGCCGATGGTCTCGACCTCGCCGGCTCCGATGTGCACGGCGTGCTCGAGCTGCCCGTTCCCGAGGTACACGCGACCGATCATGCCGCCACCGAGCGCGATGACGGCGCTCGCGTCGGTCACCGCCAGCATCTCGATCAGGTCGGCCAGCGAGACGAGTTCCGTGCTGCCCTCGAGCGGGAGGTCGCGAACGGCCGGCGCGGGCGCGTCCCACACGCTCAGCGTCGTCGGGCGGGGGAGCTCGGCGTCGACGGGCGGGAACGCGACGACCGCGTCCGGCCGCTGGCCGGAGGAGCCGATGCCCGACGCGTCGTTGAGGGCGATCACGTAGAACGGCACGGCGGGCGCGATCCGCCGGCTCCACACGAGGAAGCCGCCGGCGCTGGCGCCTCGGAGGTAGCTGTCGCAGAAGACCGCGGAGAACGGTCGCTCGCGGAGGTGGGCGAGGGCGGCGGCGACGTCGCCGTAGGCCTCGACCTGCCAGCCGACCCGGCGGAGCGCTTGCTGCATGGCCGTGCGGCGGTGATGCATCGTGGCGACGAGGACGGCCGCGGATTCGCTCACGCTCTCGAGTCTACGCGGTGCGGACGCGCCCTGCCGTGGGCCGAGCCTCCGGCGCGCGTGGGCACGTTGGTAGACTCGCGCGTGCGCGTCGCGATCCTGGCCGACATCCACGGCAACCTGAGCGCCCTCGAGGCCGTGCTGGACGATGTGGAGCGGCACCACGTCGACCGCGTGGTGGTGAACGGCGATCTCGTCAACCGCGCCCCGGACGGTGTGGCCGTGGTGGACCGCGTCAGCGCAGCCGGCGCCGACCTCACGCTCGGCAACCACGACGACCTCATGCGCGCGCTCGTCGAGCGCGACGCCACGATCCCCGAGGCGTTCCACACCGACCCGTTCTGGGAGGCGAACCGCTGGTGTGCGCGCGAGCTGGCGGAGAGCGGCGCACTCGCGACGCTGAGCGCCGCCCCGATGACGGTGCGCATCGCGCCGGCGGGAGCGCCGAGCGTGTTGATCAGCCACGGCAGCCCGCGCCACTTCCGGGAGGGGTACGGCCGCTACCTGTCCGCCGAGATGGTCTCCGAGATCAACGAGATGCACCCCGCCGACGTGCTCGTCGGTTCGCACACCCACCACCCGATGCTGAAGCGCTGGGGTCGCGTGACCGTCATGAACACCGGCGCGGTCGGGGTGCCCTTCAACCGCGACACCCGCGCCCAGTACCTGCTCCTCGAGCTGGTGTCGGGCGCCTGGCGACCGGTCTTCCGTCGGGTGGCCTACGACGTGTCCGAGGCGTTGGCCGCGTTCGCGCGCGGCGACTACCTGGAGCGTGGCGGACTGCTCGCGCGCCTCTTCCACGACGAGATCCGCGACGCGCGCTCGTACCTCGTGCCCTTCCAGATGTGGGCTGCCGAGCGGGGCGAGGCGTTGGGCGAGACCAGCTGGATGCGCTACGCGTCGCTCCACCCGGAGCGCGTCGAGCGTGCCACGCCGCGGCCGCTCGAGACCGCCAGCGTGGCGCCGGACGAGGGATGACCCCCCCGGCGAGCGATCGTTGGCGGCGTTGGGACCATCGCGACGGCGAGGACGCCGAGCGCGCCACGTGACACGACCGGGACCCGATCGCGCGCTGACCGTCGGGCTCGTCCTGGGCGTCACCGTGATGGCGTTCGGGGCGCTGGCCGTCGTGACCGTCGCTCCGCGCATCCCCGCCGAGCTCGGCGGTTTCGACCGCTATGGCTGGCTGTTCTCCGCCAATCTGCTCGCCACCCTGGTCGGCACCGTGTGGGGCGGCGTCCAGGCGGATCGGTACGGACCGAGCCGCGCCTTCCTCGCGGGCCTCGGGGCCGTGATCCTCGGGTCGGCGCTGGCGGCGGCGGCACCGACCATCGACGTCGTCGTCGCGGGGCGCGTGCTGCAGGGCTTGGGTTCGGGCGCGGTGGTCACGTGCATCTACGTCGCCGTGTCGGTGGCGTACCCGGACGCGGCGCGGGCACGCGTGTTGGCGCTGCTCTCGAGCGCCTGGGTGCTGCCGGCGCTGGTCGGTCCCGCAGCCGCGGGCGTCGTCGCCGAACTCGCCTCGTGGCGCTGGGTCTTCGCTGCGCTCGTGCCGCTCGCCGCCGTCGTCGCGGTGCTCACCGTTCCGAGCTTC
>SLSM01000352.1 GCA_007130445.1 Trueperaceae bacterium
ACTCCGGGCTCGACTACCTGCTCGGCATCGGTGAGTCCGAGTGGCTGCAAGTCGCGATCATCGCGTTCGTCACGCTCCTGGCGACCGGCTCGGTGCTCCTGGGCCTCAGCAAGGGCATCCAACGGCTGAGCCAGTTCAACATCGCGTTGAGCGTGGCGCTGCTGCTGTTCGTGCTCGTCGCCGGTCCGACGCTCTTCCTGCTGCGGTTCCTGGTCGAAGGCATCGGCGACTACGTGCAACACCTGCCCGGCCTGAGCCTCTGGAACGACGCCGTCGAGCAGAGCGGCTGGCAGGACGGCTGGACGATCTTCTACTGGGGCTGGTGGATCTCCTGGGCGCCCTTCGTCGGCATGTTCATCGCTCGGGTGTCCCGAGGGCGCACGATCCGGGAGTTCGTCGCCGGCGCACTCGTGGCGCCGACCCTCGCTGGCTTCGTGTGGCTGACCGTGATGGGCGGCACCGGCCTCGAGATGCAGTTGTTCCGCGGCGTCGACCTCGGCGCCGCCGTCGAGGCGAACGTCGCCACGGCGATCTTCGTGATGCTCGATCACCTGCCGTTCGCCGCCATCACCGCCACGCTGACGACGGCGCTCGTCGTCACGTACTTCGTCACGTCGTCGGACTCCGGCTCGCTCGTCATCGACATGCTCGCCGCCGGCGGGCACACCGACCCGCCGAAGATCCAGCGCGTGTTCTGGGCCGTGACCGAGGGCGGCGTCGCCGCCGTGCTCCTGCTCGTCGGGGGCCTCGGAGCGCTGCAGGCCGCGTCGATCGCGGCCGGGCTCCCGTTCGCCGTGATCATGGTGTTCATGTGCATCGCCTTGATGAAGGCCCTGCGCAACGAGCCGATCACGCCGGATCCCGCGGAGCGCGAGCCGGAAGCGCCGGACGAGACGATGGGGGACGTGACGCACGTGGAGCCAGGCGACGAGCCCGAACCGGAGCCCGAGTCCCACCCCGAATCCGAGCGCGAGCCCGAGCCCGAGTCCGAGCCCGAGTCCGAGCCCGAGTCCGAGCACGGGCCCGAGTCGGCGCGCGACGGGGGTTCCGAGCGCGGTGGCGCCGATGCCGCGAGCGCCGGCGAGGAGGAGCGCGCCGAGCGGACGTACGCCGCTCGACGCGACGGCGCAAGCGACGGGGCGGGACCTGGACCGGCCCCGCCCCGTTGACGCCCTACACGCCGCTCAGCGCACGTGGATGGTGATGACCTCGGAGACGACCGCCGGATCGAACGGGATGTGGCGGTAGTCGGCGAAGAGCGCTTGCAGGGTGTACGTTCCCGGCTCGAGCTCCAGCACGACCTCGGTCTGCCCGCCGCCGAGGTGGCGAGTCTGATCGGTGAACGGCAGCGGCTGACCGAGATCGACCTCGTCGAGCGGCAGGTTGATCAGCAGGTGGTGGTGGCCCGTGTTCGGGTGGTCGATCCCGGCGGGCGCCACGCCCATGCCGCGCACGCCGAAGCGAACGAGCACCGGGCCCTGGATCACCTCGCCGTGGTACGGCGAGATCAGGTACAGCGTGACGTCCTCGGCCGGCGCGAAACGCTCCATCTGCGCCAAGGCGATGGTGACGGTTGCGGCGAGCAGTGCCAGGACGGCAACGCCTCGGATGACGGTTCGTCGCATGACGACCTCCTTCTCGTGTCGAGATGAACAGGATACCAGCATTCTTCCCGCGTGATGCCACCGTTCGCCCCACGACGGCTCAGCGTGGGCGAAGCGTCGTCTCCGTTCCGTTCGGGTTCGGGGTAGGAGGTCGACCGTGGCGACCGCGAGGGCAGACGCGACCGCGCCCGAGGCCCCCACGTCGAGTGCGGCGGTGATCGCGAGCGGTCCGATGTCGGCTCGATGCCACGCGGAGGTCACGGCTGCGGCCTTCCTCGACGCCCAGGCACAACGACCGTTGACCACGCCCTACGGCCAGCGCTCACCCGCACGCACCGCCAGCGGCAGCCGGTTCGCCAACGGCGGCAGCGGGCACATGGCGTGGGGCGTGTGGGCACACGGCGGGTGATGCGCACGCCGGAAGTCGAGCACGGTGTGACCGTCCACCGCCGCGTCGGCCGAGAGGAAGCGTCCGGCGCCGTACGTCTCGCTCCCGTTCGTCGCGTCGCGGAAGTTGACGAACAGGCGGCCGCCCGCGTCCGTGGCGAGCAGCGTGTGCTCGCGCCCCGCGAGCGCGAAACGCAGCCGCGCGGCGACGGCGACGTCGCGGACCTCGCCCAGGACGTCGACGATCGGCAGCGTCACTCCGTCACCGACGCTTTCGACCGATGCCGTGACGCTCCAGCCGGACTCCGGCTCGTACCAGCCGAGGGGATCGGACGCTCGACTGCGGGCCTGTGCCGCGTCGAACACGCGCACGCCCCAGCGTTCGCCGCGCTGCACGACCGTGATCGTGATGTCGGGGTCGGCGACGAGCCGTACCTGCGCGCCGCCACAGGTCACGCGCGTGGGCGCATCGAGCGGCTCGCCGTCGAGGGTCAGCAGGCCGGGTGCCGACGGCGTCAGCGCGAGACCGTCGTCGTCGGGTTCGAGCCGCGCCACGCGCGTGGGTGCTCGCTCTGGCAGACGCAGGTCGTCGGCGGCAGCGCCTCCGAGCGAAACGCTCGGTCCGTCGGCCCATGCGAGGTTGGTGACGGCCCACCAGCCGGTGGGCGCCAGCAGGCGTGCGCGGTACGCGTCTCGCCATGCCAGCAGGTCTGCGAGCGCGGTGAGATCGGTGACGGGATCGACATGGTGGTCCGGCATGCGTGGCAGCATGACCCATCGCCGCGCGGTAGCGGGCGTCGCGCAGCGTCGCGGCGTGACCAGGCGGCGGAGGAGGAGACCCATGGTGACCCGTCTCGTCGTGCTGGTGTCGGTCGCTCTCGCGCTGCTCGTCGGTTGCTCCGCGAGCGACGCGGTCGACGTGCCGACCTCGGCCATCCAACCGTAGTTCCGGATCGTGTCGAGCGCCAACGGCGACACGACCGTGCGGGTCGACCTGTTCCGGTCCGGGTTCGGCTCGGATCGTATGC
>SLSM01000302.1 GCA_007130445.1 Trueperaceae bacterium
AGGCGATACGAAGCGGGTCCTGGACGCGTCGGCGCTCCTGGCCGTGCTCTACCGAGAGGTCGGGTTCGACGTCGTTCCCCTCGAGGGGAGCGCGGTGTCGGCGGTGAACTGGTCGGAGGTGATCCAGGTGGCTGCCCGTCGCGGCGCCGACGTGGTGGGGCTCGGCGACGCGATCGCCGCGGAGGGAACGGTCGTCGTTCCGTTCACGGCCGAGCACGCGGAGTCCGCGGCCGAGCTGTGGCCGAGGACGCGCGCCGCCGGCCTCTCGCTCGCGGACCGCGCGTGCCTGGCACTGGCCCGGCATCACGGCGTGCCCGCGCTCACGGCCGACCGGGCGTGGGGCGATGTGCAGGTTGGCGTGGAGGTCGTGGTGGTTCGCTGAAAGGTCGAACAGATCCTCGATCCGCTCGACGTCGACCGACACCTCGGTGTGGACGATCATCGAGTCCAGGAGGACGTTTACGCTGATCAGGACGCGGCTCAGTCGCCGCGCATGAGGCGCATGATCTGGTTGGTGCTGCTCGGGTCGTGGCGCGGCCGCTCGGCGCGCGACCAAGCGGCCGGACTGTGCTCACGGCGACGCCCTCCTCGCGACGGGGGCGCCCACGGAAGCCGAGGCGAGCTTCAATGCCGCCGTCGACACCGCCCGGCGTCAAGGGGCGTCGACCTACGAGCTGCGCGCCGCCGTGCGCTACGGCCAGTGGTTGGTGGAGCGCCGCGACCGCGATGAGGCGGTGGAGCTCGTGGCGGCCGCCAGCGCCCTGCAGGAGGCGGCGCTCGCTCCGGCGGAGGTTGCGGCAGCGCTCGCGGCGCCCGGTGCGCTGCGCTCCGCCCGGGAGCTGGTCGAGGCGTGGGGGTCGGACGGTTCAGGCCGGTAGCCTTCGCAGGCGTGTCGACACGTCGACATGTCGCGCCGTCGCAGCGAACACGCTCATGGATGGTGTGCGCCCGTCGCCCGGACTGCCCTTGCGATCGAAGACCGAGCGCGTTCACGCCCGGACGGTCTGATAAGGTCGCCCGAACCGGAGGTCTCCATGTCCCACACCCGCAACGTCGCACCGTGGCTTCTGTGCGCCCTGCTCGTAGGCTGCGCTGCGCCGAGCGACGGCCAGCTACCCGTCAGCAACCTCGAGCACGTCTGCGCAGGCTCGGCGGCGCTGCCCGTCGGCCTGAATCTCGATCCCTTCTACGACCAGTACTGCGTCGCTCGTGGGCTGGCGATCGTCGCGTCGGCCGAGGTTCCCGCCGCAGCGCTCGAACGCTCCCGGTCGATCGTGGCCGACATGCTCGAGCACGTGCCCGTCGCCGCCGTCGAGGCGATAGTCCAGGCGAAGGTGCGCATCGGCGTGATCGGCGTCGATCAGGTCACGACCAACCTGCCCGAGCACGCCGACCTGAACGAGGCGTTCCCCACCATCGATTGGGACGAGCGAACGCGTGGCGTCGCGGCCACGCCGAGCCGTCCGCTGACGTCGTCGGCGGAGGAGAACCTGCTCTGCTATCCGTCCGACCGGTACGCGGGCGAGAGCGTCCTGGTGCACGAGTTCGCGCACACCGTGCATCTACAGGGCATGAACGCGATCGACGCCACGTTCGACGCTCGGCTCACGACGGCGTACCAGGCCGCCATGGCGGCCTCGCTGTGGCAGGACACCTACGCCGCGACGAACGAGGAGGAGTACTGGGCCGAAGGGGTCCAGAGCTACTTCGACGTCAACCTCGCGTCGGACCCGCCCGACGGTATCCACAACCACGTCGACACGCGCGCCAAGCTCGCCGCGTACGATCCGGCGCTGTACGCCCTGGTCGACGAGGTCTTCGCTGGGGCCGTGCTGGCGAACCCCTGTCCCTGACGTGCGACGCTCGAGTGCAGCGTGTGCGCACGCCTCCACGGTGGCCGCGAGCGGAGGTGGCGTCGATGCGCGCGGCGCCCGCTGCGATGCGCACCCTGCTTACGCAGTCGCTCGCAGCCGCTGGGCGCTGCCGAGGCCGTCGAGGACGACCCAGCGTTCCATCAGGCGGTCGTCCTGGACGCGGTAGATGGCCACGCCCTCGACGGTGAGGGGGCGGCCCGTGGGCGGTACTCCGAACCACTCGTGGGTGTGGGTGGCGAGGATCCGCCAGCGGACGGCCACCCGGTCGCCGTTCGCGACGACGTCGTCGACGGCGTAGCGCGCGTCCGGTGCGTTGGCCAGCAGCGCGCGCTCGTAGAAGGTCTTGAAGCCCGCGGGGCCCTCGAGGCCCGCTGGCCAGTCGTGGGAGACGAACGCGGGATCGACCACCTCGTCGACCATCGTCCAGTCCCAGTCGACGAACACGCGTTGGTAGAGGCGCTGCACCAGCGCCTTGTTGCGCTCCGTCTGGCCGCCGTCGCTGGTGGCCGCGGCGGCGCCCTCGGCCCCGTGGTCGATCGCGGCGACGAGCCGCTCTTTCGACCACGCATGCGGCGTCGACGCGTTGAGGCGCGCCCATTCGTGCGCCGCCTGTTCGAGCGTGCGGTCCGCCTCGTCGGCGTTGGGGACGACGAGGTAGCGCTCGAGCGGTGACGCGTCGAACAGGGCGGCGTGGCAGGCGGTCGCGACGGGTTCGGGGCCGGGGTACTGCGAGCGCGACACGTCGGCGCCGGGTTCGTAGAAAGCGGCGACGTCGTCGCTCGCATCCGTTGGTGGCGTGAAACGCGTGACCAGGTTCCGCGCGATCGCGGACTCGTAGTTGCCGGGTACGACGGCGCAGACGTGGACGCCGAGGGGCGCGAGCTGTTTCGAGAGCGCGTCGGTGTACGCCTCGAGCGCGTGCTTCGTCATCGTGTACGTACCCATGAGGGCGGACGACAGGGTGCCCGAGATGCTCGACATCGTGACGATGCGGCCGCGGCTGGCGACGATCAGGTCGACGAGGGCGTTGGTCACGCAGTGGACGCCGAAGACGTTCACCTCGAAGACGGCCTTGAGGTCGTCGAGTGGGGTCGTGGTCAGGTGGCCGAGGTGGGCGATGCCGGCGTTGTG
>SLSM01000104.1 GCA_007130445.1 Trueperaceae bacterium
TCGACGGCCACTCGCACGTGCTCGCGCTGCCGATCCCGAACCTCTACGCCTACGACCCGGCGTTCGCGTTCGAGCTCGCCATCGTCATCCGCGACGGCCTGCGCCGCATGTACCAGGAGCAGGAGGACTGCTTCTACTACGTGACGGTGGGCAACGAGAACTACCCCATGCCGGCCGCGCCGAGCCACCTGGAGCGCGAGGCGCTCGAGGCTGGGGTGCTCAAGGGCCTCTACCCGTTCCAACCGTCGGCCAAGAAGCGCAGCAAGCTGCACGCGCAGCTGCTCGGCTCGGGCGCGATCATGAACGAGGTGCTGGCGGCAGCGCGCATCCTCGAGGACGACTACAAGGTCGCCACCAGCGTGTGGAGCGCTACGAGCTACAAGGCGCTGCAGCGCGACGCGCTGGCCGTGGAGCGCTGGAACCGACTGCACCCCACCGAGACGCCGCGCGAGGCTTATGTCCTCGAGCAACTCGGCGCGACCAAGGGACCGATCGTCGCCGCGAGCGACTACATGAAAGTCATGTCGGACCCGCTCGCGCGCCATCTGCCCGGGCGCCGGCTCGTCAGCCTCGGCACCGACGGCTTCGGCCGCAGCGAGGCGCGCGAGGAGCTCCGCGACCACTTCGAAGTGAGCGCGGCGCACGTGGTCGTCGCGACGCTCAAGGCGCTCGCCGACGACGGCCAGCTCGACCAGGAGGTGGTCGCGAAGGCGATCGTCGACCTCGGCATCGATCCAGACAAGCGCGACCCGTTCACGGCGTGATGAGGAGGCGACGATAACGTGGCTACTGATTTCAAGCTCCCAGACGTCGGTGAGGGCATCGACGTCGGTACCGTGGTCGCCGTCCTGGTGGCCGAAGGCGACCGCATCGAGGTCGACCAGGGCGTCCTCGAACTCGAGACGGACAAGGCGGTCGTCGAGGTCCCGTCGACGGTCGCAGGCGTGGTCAGCAAGGTCCACGTGAAGGTGGGTGGCGAGGCCAAGGTCGGCGACGTCGTGATCAGCGTCGACGAGGGTGCGGACGAGGGTGCGGACGAGGGTGCGGACGAGGGTGCGGACGACGTCGCGACGGCAGAGGACGCGCCAGTGCCCGCGGAACCGTCCGACGACGCGGACGACGCCGACGACACGAGCGACGACGAGGCGAGCGTCCCCGCTGCCGAGCGTGCGCCTGACGAGGGCGCTCCGTCGCCCGCGGCCGCCGTGGCGCCGACGTCCGACGCGGACGACGGGCGACCGATCCCGGCGGCACCGAGTGTGCGGCGCCTCGCACGCGAGCGCGGCGTCGACCTGCGCGCGATCGCAGGCACCGGCCTGCTCGGCAGGATCTCGGCCGACGACGTCGAACGTGTCGCTGCGGGCGACGAGCCCGCTCGCCCAGCCGCTGCCGCGGCTGCGCCGGCCGCGCCGACCGCCGCGCCGCTCCCGGACTTCTCGAAGTGGGGCGAGACCGAACGCACGGCCATGTCGGGCATCCGCAAGGCCACCGTGCGCGCCATGACCAACGCCTGGGCCACCGTACCGATGGTCACGCACTTCGACAGCGCCGATGCGACGGAGTTCGAGGCGCTGCGGCAGCGCTACAAGAAGTCTGCGGAGGCCATCGGCGCGAAGCTCACGCCCACCGCGATGCTGATCAAGATCGTGGCGGCGGCGCTGCGCAAGTACCCCGACTTCAACGCCAGCCTCGACGTCGACGCGCAGGAGATCGTCTACAAGCGCTACGTCAACGTCGGCGTCGCGGTCGACACCGACCACGGCCTGCTGGTGCCCGTCATCAAGCACGCGGATCGCAAGAACGTCCTGGAACTGGCCGACGAGCTGGGCGTCCTGGCGGACAAGGCGCGCGACCGGAAGCTCTCGCCTGACGACATGCAAGGCGGCAGCTTCTCGGTCTCGAACCTCGGCGGCATCGGCGGCCACGGCTTCACGCCCATCGTCAACCCACCCGACGTCGCGATCCTGGGCGTCTCGCGCTCGCGCCTCGAGCCGGTCTGGGACGCCGAGCAGAACGCCTTCGTGCCGCGTCTGACGATGCCCTTGGCGCTCACGTACGACCACCGGCTGATCGACGGTGCTGCGGCCGCGCGGTTCTTGCGCTGGGTCTGCCGGGCCATCGAGGAGCCGTTCTTGATGGCGCTCGAGGGCTAGGCGTTCTGCACGCAGTCACCCGACGGATGCGCAGGGCGGCGCGCTCGCGAGACGCTCATGGACGCGGTGCTACCATGGCGAGCGTATGTCGGCCGCGGTCCCTGCAGTGAACGAGCGAACGTCGACGGTATCGGGTGCGGCACCGACGAGTCTGCGGGCGACGGGACTCGTCAAGCGTTACGGTCGCCGCACCGTCGTCGACGGCGTGGATCTGCGGCTCGATCCCGGCGAGATCGTCGCGCTGCTCGGACCCAACGGTGCCGGCAAGACCACCAGCTTCTACATGATGGTCGGCTTCGTCCGGCCCAACGCCGGTCGTATCGAGCTCGGTGGCACGGACGTGACCGGCTGGCCGATGCACCGCCGCGCTCGACACGGCCTGGGCTACCTCGCGCAGGAGCCGAGCGCGTTCCGGCGCATGAGCGTTCGCGACAACCTGCTGGCGATCCTCGAGTTCCAACCGTTGTCGCGCGCCGAGCAGGCGGAGCGCGCCGCCGACCTCCTCGACGAGTTCGGGTTGACGCACCTCGCCGACCATCGCGCCGACACGCTGTCCGGAGGCGAACGCCGACGCCTGGAGATCGCCCGCAGCCTGACCATCGATCCGGGCTTCATCCTGCTCGACGAGCCCTTCACGGGCGTCGATCCCAAGTCGATCCGTGAAATCCAGGAGCTGGTGCGCGACCTGCGCGAACGGCGCGGACTGGGTGTGCTCCTGACCGACCACAGCGTGCGCGAGACGCTCGCGATCGCCGACCGCGTGTACCTGATGTTCGACGGGCAGGTCCGCTTCGATGGGACCCCCGAGGATTTCGCCGCCGACGCCGGCGTCCGCACCTCCTACCTGGGTCAGGACTTCCAGTTGTGACGGGTCGGGAGCGGTTGCGATGACCTCGGTCGCCCTGCTCGTCGTCTTGCTCGTCATCCTCGCGGGCATCATCGCCTACGCAGGCGATCGCCTCGGAACGTGGGTGGGGCGCAGGCGCCTGACCGTGTTCGGGACGCGCCCGAAGGTCACGGGTCAGATCGTCGGCGTCGGTGCGGGCATCCTGATCATGCTCACCACGCTCGCCGTGCTCGCGTTGGCGTTCACCAACGCGACCCAGACCCTCGTGAACGCGCAGCGTACGGCCGACGAGCTCGCCAACTTGCGCGCCCAGGAACGCCTCTTGCAGGCCCAGTTGGTCGAGGTCCGCTCCGGGTTGAGTGAGCTGGAGGGCGATCTGGCCGAGGCGCGAGCCGTCATCGAGCAGGCGCAAGAGGAGCGAGCCATCGCGCTGGGCGAGCGTGACGTCGCCGTCGCCGAGCGCGACCGCGCCGAGCGCGACCGCGACGAACTTGTCGCCGAGATCGATGCGACCCAGGCCCAGCTGGCGCTGCTCGAACGCGCCTTCGAGGCGGCCAGCGCCGAGCTCCAGACGGTCGAGGCCGAACTCGCCGAGGCCGATCGTGAGCGCCTCGCCGCGGTCGCGGATCGCGACGCCGCGGTCGAGGACGCACGCGGTGCTCGCGCCGAGGCCGAAGTGCTTGAGGCGGAGGCCGCCGTGGCCGCGCTGGCGCTCGACGCCGCGAACGTTCGCCTGCTCGAGCTCCAGGTCCTCCTGGCGGAGGCCGATGCCAACGTCGAAGCGGCGGTGCAACGCTTGGCGACGGCCGAGGCGGCGACGGCCGAGGCGGTGCTCGCGCGCGAGGTCGCCGTGCTCGATCGCGACGCCGCGGAGGCGGCCCGCGACGCTGCCCAGGCCGACGCAGAGGCCTTGCGCGAGACCGCCGCCGTGCTCGTCGACGAGCTCGAGGCGGTTGCCGACGAGGTCGCGACCCTGGAGGCCACCGCGGCCCGTCTCACCGCCGAGGCGACCTCGTTGCAGCAGGAGAACGTCGGCCTGGCCGCACGCAACGACCAGCTCGGGCGTACCAACGCCGATCTCGCGCAGCGCAACGAGATCCTCGCCCAGCTCAACACCAGCCTGCAAGACGAGATCGTCGCGGGCAACGAGCTGGTGAGGGCGCTGCAGGACCAGGTCGACGGGCTGACCGACCGGCTCGAGGAGGAGTCGCGTCGGCTCTCGGAAGTGCAACAGGAGTTCAGCCGGGTGGCGTCCGGTGAGATCACGTTCGAGCGCGACCAGGTCATCTACTCGGGCGCGATCTACGCCAACGACCCGGCAGCGGTCCGCGAGGAACTCGCCGAGTTCGTCCGCCGCGCCAGCGCCGCGACCGCGCGGCAAGGCGGCGGTGAGGTGGTCCTCACGGCCGCGCAGTTCAACAGCCTGGTCGAGGTGATCAGCGAGACCGAGGGATCCGACCTGGTGCGGCTGATCTCACCGCGCAACCAGTTCAGCCCGACGCAGGTCGAGGTCGTGGTGGAGGCGCTCGAGAACACCCGGGTGTTCGAGCGCGGTCGCCTGCTGGTGAGTCGCAACGTGCACCTCGGGAGCCCCGAGCTGCCTGCCAGCCAAGACGAGCTGCGCAGCGCGATCAGCCTTCTCAAGGCCGACGCGCTGCGCATGGTTCGCCGCAGCGGCCTCGACGAGTTGCAGGTGCCCGAGTACGTCGGCGCCTCCGACGAGAGCTTCACCAACCAACTGCTGCGGCTCAGCGGACCGGTCGTGATCGGGGTCGCGACGGTCGAGCCCGTCGACCGCGCCGGCCCGGCGCTGGTCGAACTCGTGATCGTCTACTGACGGCGGCCCGCGTCAGCCCTGCCGCTTCGCCAGCAGGTCGCGGATCTCGATGAGGAGTGCGACATCGGCGGTTGGCGCCGCGGCCTCTGCCGGCTCCTCGACGACCTGCTTCGAGAAGCGCTCCTGCGCCTTGTTGTAGAAGCGCACCACCATGAAGATCGCGAACGCGATGATCACGAAGTTGATCACCGTGTTGATGAACGCTCCGATCTGGATCACCGGGGCACCGGCCTCCACGGCCTCGGTGACCGAAGCGTAGGCGGCGGCGTCGCGCAGGATGAAACCGAGCTCGGAGAAGTCGACGCCGCCGATCAGCAGGCCCAGGGGCGGCATGATCACCTGGTTGACGAGCGACGTGGTGATCTGTCCGAACGCCGCGCCGATCACGACGGCGACGGCGAGATCGATGACGTTGCCACGGTTGATGAACGCCTGGAACTCCTTGAGCACGGTGTACCTCCGGGCGTGGGCGGGTTCGAGTCCCGCTCGCGCCGACACGAGCCCGAGTCTACCGTGAGAATCGGGTGAGTGCGTCTACGGCGGCCGATGGCGTACGCTTGAGCGCGTGGAACAGGCACGAACGATCCTCGTAGCGGATGATCAGGAGTCCTTCGCGAAGGTGGTCGAGATGCTCGTGAGTGTTGACGGCCACGAGGTCGTACGGGTGAACGACGGCCGCGAGGCGCTCGAGTGGTTGAAGGACAACACGCCCGACCTGGCGATCCTCGACGTGGCGATGCCGCGCCTCTCCGGTATCGAGGTGTGCGACCGGATGAAGCGCGTCGCTCGCCTCAAGGACGTGCCCGTCATGATCTTGACCGGCTTGCGCGACGCCAACACGCGCGACATGGCGCGCCACGCGAAGGCGGACGCGCTCGTGCTCAAGCCGCTCGAGGGCAAGGACTTCAGGGCGCTCGTGCGCCGCATGATGGCCGGCGAAAAGCAGGCGATCTGACCGTCAGGTGCGCTTCGCCGCAGTGACGTCCTCACCGGCGCGCCGTCGCAGCGCTTCGAAGAGCACCAGCGCACCGGCCGTGGCGGCGTTCAGGCTGTCGGCCGTCCCGCGCATCGGGATGGACACGACCTCGTCTGCCGCGGCGAGCCACGCTGCGTCCAAGCCGCTGTGTTCCGGTCCCACCACCACGGCCACGGACCCCTCGAGGTGCGCCGACCAGTAGCTTCGGTCGGCTGCCGGGCTCGTCGCGACCAGGCGCACACTGCGCCGGCGCAGCGCCGCGCGGAGAACGTCGTCGTCGACGGCCAACACCGGCAGTGTGAACAGGCTGCCCATGCTCGAGCGCACCACGTTCGGGTTGCCGAGATCGGTCCCCCCGGCGGTCACGAACACCGCGTCGACCCCGACCGCATCCGCGCTCCGCAACAGCGCACCGACGTTGCCGGGCTTCTCCAATCCGGCGATGACCAGGTAGAGGCCACCCAGCGGCCACGGCAGGTCGTCGAGCTCCAGCCGGGGAGGGCGCACCACGCCGAGCAGTCCGTCCGGCCGTTCCCGCATGCTCACCTTGGCGAACGCCGCGGGAGCGAAGCGCCGCCGTTCGACCGCTCGCGCCGCCAGGCCGGCGGCGGCGCCCGTCGCCTCCACCGAGAACGACTCGGGGCACGACACGAGTAGATCGAGCGGCCAGCCGGCCTCCGCCGCGCGCACGAGCTCCCGTGCCCCCTCCACCAGCACGACGCCCTCACGCTCGCGCTCACGCCGCTCGCGCAGCCGCACCAGGCGCTTGACCAGCGCGTTGCCCACCGACCGGATGATCTCGTCTGCCATCGCTGCGCCATGCTACGACGCGCACACGGCGCCCCCGGCTCCGGCTAGACTCACGACATGCGACCTCTGATCAGCGTGGACGACCTCCGGGCGCGCCTCGGCGCCGACGACCTGTGCCTGATCGACGCGCGCTTCTCGCTCGCGGACACCGAGGCGGGCCGGCGCGCCTACGCCGAGTCGCACCTGCCCGGAGCGGTGTACCTGCACCTCGACGAGGACCTCTCCGGTCCGCTCGGTCGCCACGGCGGGCGCCACCCGCTGCCGAGCCCCGAGGCGGCTGCGGAGACGTTCGGTCGCGCCGGCGTCGGCGCGGACACGCACGTCGTCGCCTACGACGATGGCGACGGCATGGTCGCCGGACGCGTCTGGTGGCTGCTCCGGTGGCTCGGCGTGGATCGCGTCCAGGTGCTCGACGGCGGGCTGGCAGCCTGGCGCGCGGCAGGCGGTCCCGTGACGGCCGACGTCGCCACGCCCACCGTGCGCACGTTCGATCCCGAGCCGCGCTCCGACATGGTGGTGGAGCGCACCTGGCTTCTCGAGCATCTCGCGGACCCCGACGTGGTGGTGATCGACGCGCGTGCCAAGGAGCGCTACCGGGGTGAGATCGAGCCGATCGACCCGCGCGCCGGCCACGTGCCCGGGGCGCGCAACCTGCCCTTCGCCGACAACCTCGAGGGTGGACGCTTCAAGGACGACGACGCCTTGCGCGAGCGCTTCGCGCACCTAGCCCAGGCGCCGACGCTGGTCGTGTACTGCGGCTCGGGCGTCTCGGCGGCGCACGACCTCCTGGCGCTCGAACTCGCCGGCGTGACGGGGGCGAAGCTCTACGCCGGCTCCTGGAGCGACTGGGTCAGCTACGCCGACGCGCCGGTGGCGACGGGCGACGAACCGGGGATCCCGGGTTGACCAAGGGTTCGCTCGGCATGTACTAGGCTTGGGTATGGAGCTCTCGTCCCCATCTCCGCGCGGCCTGTCGCGCGTGTTCCGCGAGCCTGCCAACGCCCTCACGCACCTGTGCGGCGTCGTCCTCGCGGCCGTGGGTACGGTGGCCCTGGTCGTCGTCGCGTTCGGTGATCCCTGGCGCCTGGCCTCGGCGCTGGTCTTCGGCTTCAGCCTGGTGCTGCTCTACACGGCCAGCACGCTGTTGCATGGCGTTCGCGCCGGACCGGACGTGGTGCGGCGGCTGCGCGTGTTCGACCACGCCGCCATCTTCGTGCTGATCGCAGGTACGTACACGCCGATCACGCTCGTGTCGTTGCGCGTCGTCGACCCCGTGTGGAGCTGGGCGCTGTTCGGCACGGTGTGGGGCCTGGCCGTCCTCGGGGTGCTGTTCAAGCTGTTCTGGCTCGATGCACCTCGCTGGCTCTCGGTCGCGCTGTACATCGGCCTCGGGTGGATGGCCGTGATCGCCGTGGCGCCGCTGTTGCAGGCGCTGCCGCTGGGCGCGATGCTGTGGATGCTGGCGGGCGGGCTGTCCTACACCATCGGCGCGCTCATCTACGCCACGAAGCGTCCCGACCCGTGGCCGCGCACGTTCGGGTTCCACGCGCTCTGGCACCTGTTCGTGCTCGCCGGCAGCGCCAGCCACTTCATGATGGTGTTCGTGTACGTCATGCGGGCGTAAGGCCTACCCGCGACACGCCTATCCGCCACGCGCGCGTATCCGTGACTCGAACGCTCGCGTGACGCGCGCGCGCCCACGTATCATGCCCGCATGTCGACCGATAGGGACGTCGCTGCGCTGCGCGAACGCATGCACGAGCTCTCCGCGTTGCGGGGCGCCAAGGACCTCTTGAGCTGGGACCAGATGACCTACATGCCCCCGGGCGGCGCGCACGCCCGTGGCGCCCATGGCTCCGTCATCGACCGTCTGTTGCACGAGCGCATGGTCGATCCCGGCCTCCAGCGCCTGCTCGAGCGGTTGCGAACGCACGCTGACTCGCTCGATCCGCTGGTGCGCGACGAGGTGAGCGTATTGACGCGCGACGTCGAGCTCGCGGCCCGTTATCCGTCGGCGCTCGTCGCCGAGGTCAGCGCCCACGGCTCGGCATGTTTCGAGGCCTGGCGTGTCGCTCGCGAGCGCGACGACTTCGGCGTGGTCGCGACGCTCCTCGAGCGCTCGCTCGATCTGACGCATCGCCTCGCGGCGTGCCATCCGGACGCCGCGCATCCGGCCGACCCGTTCATCGACGCCGCCGACGAAGGCATGAGCGTCGCCCTCCTCCAGCCCCTGTTCACGGAGCTGCGCGAAGCCCTGGTGCCCATGGTCGACGCCGTCGCCGAGCGCGGCGAACCGCGAGCAGTGCTCCCCGTGCACCGCAGTGGCGAGGCACAGCTCGCGCTCGCACTGCGTCTCGCTGTCGATCTCGGCTACGACGTGTGGCGCGGGCGGCAAGACCTCGCGCCGCACCCGTTCGCGACCCGCATCGGTCACGGCGACGTGCGCATCACCTCGCGCGTCGACGCGACCGACCTCCAGGAGACGCTGTTCAGCACCATCCACGAGGCGGGCCACGCGCTCTACGAGCAGGGACTCGACGACGCGCTCGACGGCACGGCGCTCGCCAGCGGCGTGTCGGCCGGGGTGCACGAGAGCCAATCGCGTCTGTACGAGAACTTGGTCGGCCGCTCGCGCGCCTTCTGGCGCTACGCGCTGCCGCACGTCCAGGCGGCCTTCCCGGAGTTGGCGCACCTCGACGTCGAGACCGCGTACCGCGCCGTGAACCGGGTGCGTCGCTCGCTCATCCGGACCGACGCGGACGAGCTGACGTACAACCTGCACGTGATCGTGCGCTTCGACCTCGAGCTCGAGCTGCTCGCCGGCAGCGTCAGCGTTTCGGACCTGCCCGAGGCGTGGGCCGAGCGCTATCGCCGTGATCTCGGCGTCGTCCCGAACGGGGCCGCCGATGGCGTCCTCCAGGACCTCCACTGGTACGGCGGCGCGATCCCCGGCCACTTCCAGGGCTACACCATCGGCAACGTGCTCTCGGTGGCGTTCTTCGACGCGGCCCGCGCGGCGCTCGGCGACCTCGACGACCAGCTCGCCGCCGGCGACTTCGCGCCGCTGCGGGCGTGGCTCCGTGAGCACGTGCACGCTCACGGCCGGCGCTTCCGGCCGCTCGAGTTGGCGGAGCGCGTGACGGGAGCGTCGCTGCGCGTCGAGCCGTACCTCGGCTATCTCCGCACCAAGTACCTGTACGACACCGCCGCCACGGACGCCGTGGCGTGACGGAGCGCTCGCGCCAGGCCTACCTGTCGATCGCGGGCGTGATGCTCGCGATCGGTGGTGCCGGTGTGGTCATCGGTCTCGTCGACGGCGCCTTCTCGCTCGGTCTCTTCCGCGGCAGCCCCGTGCTCACGGCCGTGTTCGTCCTCGCGATCGGCGCGGCGCTGCGCTGGACCGCGCTCAGAGCCGAGACGCGTTCGGACGACGTGCCGAGACGCGGCGACGCGGCGCGCGACGGCGACGAGTCCGGTGGCGCCGCACACGACGGCGTCCCACCGGGCGAGGACGGTCCCCCTCCGCGAGCGTGAGGGTGGCTGGCCGAGCGCCGAGCGTCCCCGAGCGCCCCTCGTGACGCGCGGGCGCCGGCCAGGTGCGGCTATGATGCCGCCCATGCGCGTCTCCATCGAGCTCGTTCCGCGTGACCGCGCCGTCTTGAGGCGACAGCTCGACGACACCCTGGCGCTCGGCGCGGCCGTCGACGCCGTGAACCTCCCGGACCTGCTGCGCTTCGACGTGAGGAGCTGGGACGCGGCGTGCGACGTACGTCGCGATTGCGCCTCGGCGGGACGGTCGCTGGCCGCGATCCCGCACGTGCGCTCCATGGACGTGCCGCTCGATCGACCCTGGGCGCCGGCCGAGCGGCTCGATGCGGCTGGCATCGACGAGGTGGTGGTCGTGCAAGGCGACCCGCCCGACGACATGCGCCACGACCTCAGCGGCGCGACCAGCCTCCAGGTGATCGCGAAGCTCCGCGCCGAGCGCCCCGCGTGGCGCATCTACGCAGCGCTCGATCCGTACCGGCAGAGCATCGCCGCTGAGCGCGACTACGCCCTGCGCAAGCTCGACGCGGGAGCCGATGGCTTCTTCACCCAGCCGTTCTTCGACGTGCGGCTCGTCGCCGCGTGGCGCGACCTGCTGCCCGACCTCCCGGTGTTCTGGGGCAGCACCAGCGTGACCAGCGAACGCTCGCTGCGCTACTGGGTGAGCCGCAACCGGGCCGTGTTCCCGAACGGCTTCGAGCCCACGCTCGAGTGGCATCGACGCTTCGCGGGCGCGTTCATGGACTACGCCCGCAGCGAGGCGGCCAGCGTCTACTTCATGCCGATCCGGGTGTCGATCCGCGACTGGTTGGGCGAGGCGCTGTCGCGCTGAGTGCGCTCCGGCAGGCTCAGGCGCCGCCGCCGACCCGGTCCAGAGGCGCGCGCTCCGGGTCGTACCCGAGCGACGGAGCCAGCCAACGCTCGGCCTCCTCGACGGCCATGCCGGCGCGTCGGGCGAAGTCGACCACCTGGTCGCGCAGCACCTTGCCGACGCCGAAGTACCGCGCCTGCGGGTGCGCGAAGTAGAAGCCCGACACGGCCGACGCCGGCGTCATGGCGAGCGACTCGGTCAAGGCGATGCCCGTCGCGTCCGGTGCGCCGAGCAGGTCGAACAGCCGCGGCTTGAGGGTGTGGTCCGGGCAGGCCGGGTAGCCGGGCGCCGGGCGGATACCGCGGTAGCGCTCGCGCAGCAGCCCCTCCAGGTCGAGGCGCTCGTCGGGGGCGTAGCCCCACTCGCGGGTCCGGACCCGCTCGTGCAGGCGTTCCGCCAGCGCCTCGGCCAGGCGATCGGCCAGCACCTTGAGGAGGATCGCCTGGTAGTCGTCGTGCTCGCGCTCGAACGCGGTGGCGCGCTCCTCGGCGCCGTGGATCGACACCGCGAACGCCCCCACCCAGTCGGGCACACCGAGGTCGCGGGGGGCCACGTAGTCGGCCAGCGACAGGTTCGGTTGATCGGGCCGCTTGGACCCCTGCTGCCGCAGCATCGGCAGTCGCA
>SLSM01000125.1 GCA_007130445.1 Trueperaceae bacterium
ACCTCCAGTCGCTTCTGCACGTCTTGGACGTGCCACGGCCGTTCGGGGTGCTGGTGGAAGAACTGGAACACCTGCTCGCGATCGATCTCGCTCATCGGTCGACAGTGTAGCGTGCCCGGGCACGTCGTTCGGGTCACGTAGACTCGGAGGCATGGGAGAGCGCGTGGTTGCGGTGTACCTGACCTTCCCCGACGAGGCCTCGGCCGAGCGCGTGGCGCGCGTGCTGGTGGAGGCGCGCCACGCCGCCTGCGTGAACGTGCTGCCGGGCGCCCGCTCCGTCTACCGCTGGGACGGCGACGTTCACGTCGAGGCCGAGGTGGTGGCGATCGCCAAGACCACGGAGGGGCGCGTGGCCGCGCTGGCGGACGCGGTCCGCGTGGAGCATCCGTTCGACGTACCGTGCGTGGTCGCCTACCCGGCCGTGGGAGGCCTCGAGTCGTACCTCGAATGGGTTCGCGACGAAACGAGGCGCGACGAGGCGCGACCCGACGCGCCGGCCGCGTGAGCGGCGCCGCCCCACACCCCGATCCGTGGACCCACGCGCGCATCGTCGGCGTGCAGCTCGGCATCTGGTCGGCGCTCAGCGTTGCAGTCGGTGCCGCCGGTCTCGCCGCTCACGCCGTTGGTGCGTGGCCCTCGGCGTGGGCACCGGTGGCGCTCGGGTTCTCGATCCAGTGCCTGGTGTGGGGCGCCATCGACGGCGCCATCGCGTGGTTCGGCGCGCGCGACCGTCGGCGGAAGCTGGCCGCGGCCGGACCGGCGGCCGACCGTGCCGGCGCGGCGTTCGGGGCGCGGCTTCTGCGCCTGCTGCGGCTGAACGCAGGCCTCGACGTCCTCTACGTGGTGGCCGGGATCGCGGTGCTCGCGCTGTGGCGCACGCCCGAGGGGCTGGGGCACGGACTGGGCGTGATCGTGCAGGGTGGGTTCCTGTTGGTGTTCGACGCCTGGCACGGCTGGGCCTGGGTACCGCGGCGCGTCCGCGCCGCGTCCAGCTAGCCGATCCGTTCGAGCTCGGCCTCCGGCAGGGCGCGCAGGGCGTCGCGGGCCGGGCCCGCAGGCAGCGCAGCCAACGCGGCCTGCGCGCGCGCCACCTCGACGGCGATGGCGCGCTGCGTGTGGCGGTCGCCGCCGTGCTCCCGCACCAGCTCGATCATGCGCTCGACGTCGCCCGGATCGCCCGCATGCCGGCGCACGATCGCCAGGGCGTCGTCGTTGCCAGCGGCGATCAGACCCAGGACGGGGAGGGTGACCTTGCCCTCACGCAGATCGCCCCCGACTGGCTTCCCCAGGCGCTCGGCGTCGCCGAGCAGGTCGAGGTAGTCGTCTCGGAGCTGGAACGCGCGGCCGTAGGCCATGCCGTAGTCGCGGAGCGCCGCGCTCGAGGCTGCGTCCGCGCCCGACACGAGCGCGGGGCCCTCGGCAGCGGTGGCGAGCAGGACCGCCGTCTTCCCCTCGATCACGGCCTCGTAGGTGGGCAGGTCCCAGGTCTCGAGCGTCGCCATCTGGAACTGGAGGACCTCGCCCTCGCAGATGCGGGCCGCCGTCTCGGACATGCGCTGCGTGAACGCGTCCGAGCCGAGCTGGGCGAGGATGCCGAGGACCCGCGCCAGCATGTAGTCACCCGACATGACGCTGACCACGTTGCCGTAGCGACGGAACGCGGCCTTGGCGCCGCGCCTGGTGTCGGCGTCGTCGATGAGGTCGTCGTGGAGCAGCGACGCGGAGTGCAGCAACTCCACCGCGAGGGCCACGCGCATGCTCGCCTCGTCGTCGGCGCCGACGAGCGCACCGGCGAGGAAGCTGATGCTCGGCCGCAGGCGCTTGCCGCCTGCACCGACAAGGTCACCGCCGATCGCCTCGATGAAGGCGACCTCGGACCGCAGCTCGGCCTGGATCCGGGATTCGAACGCTTCGAGCCGAGCGGCGATCAAGGGCACCATGACGCGGCACGATAACGCACCGCGCGGCTCGGGCGCGCCATGCGCCGCTGCGTCACCGGCTCAGCGCGGCTCACGCCTCCACGTCGACGCTGGCGGCCGGCAGACCACCGAGCGCGTACGAGAGCCGCTGCAGCCCGCCGAGGAAGTCGACGTTCTCGACGCGGACGCCGTCTGGCACGTGGATCACGCTCGGTGCGAAGTTGAGGATCCCGCGCACACCGGCAGCGACGAGTTCGTCGGCCGCGGCTTGTGCGGCCGGGCCCGGCACGGTCAGGAAGGCGATGCCGATACCCTCGTCGCGCGCGACCTGCGGCAGCTCGGACAGGTGTTGCACCGTGAGGCCGCCCGCCGTCATCCCGACCTTGTCGGGATCGACGTCGAAGACCCCGCGGAGCACGAAGTCGTACGCGCCGAAGTTCGGATAGTCGGCGAGCGCCTGGCCGAGGCGCCCCATGCCGACGATGGCGACGGGCCACTCGCGCGTGAGGCCGAGGACGCGCCGGAGCTCGCGCTCCAGCGTGGCGACCATGTAGCCCGAACCGCGCGTGCCGAAGCGTCCGCACGTGGCGAGGTCCTTGCGCACCTGGAAGGCGGTGGAGCCGGCACGCTCGCCCAGTTCGTCTGAGGAGACACGCTCGACGCCGGCTGCGGCGAGCGACGTGATCACGCGCAGGTAGGTGACCAGGCGACCGACGGTCGCCGTCGGGATGGTGGCCATCAGCGCGGGAAGTTCTGGATGCCCTGAGCGTCGAGGCGCTGGCGGGCTGCGGCGAGCGCGGCGTCGTCGAACGGGCCGACGAGCAGCTTCACGAGGCCGCCCTCCTGGATCTCGCGCGTGGCGAAACCGAGACCGGCGAGGCGCTCGCGCAGCGGCTCCGCGCTCTGCGCCGTCGAGTAGGCGCCGACCTGCAGATAGCGCTCACCAGCCGCGACCGGAGCGGGAGCAGGCGCCGGAGCGGGGGTGGGAGCAGGAGCAGGCGCCGCGGCGGGAGCCGGAGCGGCCGGCGGGGCCGGAGCGGCGGCAGGGCCGTCGGGGGCCGCGGGCGAGGCGTCGGG
>SLSM01000296.1 GCA_007130445.1 Trueperaceae bacterium
ACGGTGGCGGGCGCACCAGGACTTGAACCCGGGACCTACGGTTTTGGAGACCGCCGCTCTACCAACTGAGCTATACGCCCTCGCACCCGGAGGAGGACGGTACCACGGCCGTCCAGCGGCTGCCAAGCGGCCCAGGTCGCGTCGGCGCAACCGGGTCGTACCAGACGGTCGGGACCACTGGGGCGCGTGCTAGACTCCAGGGGTGAAACGCGTCCTGCACGTCATGCAACCCTCGTTGATCGGGCTCGGCGTGGCAGCGCTCCTCGTGGCAGCGATGTCGTGGGCGTCGCTGGCGCCTCGAGCGTCAGCGCAGAACCAGGCGCCGAGCAACACAGTGTGGATCATCCCGATCGAGACCGAGATCACCAGCGCGACGGCGCAGTTCGTGCGCTCTCGCATCGACCGTGCGAACCGCGAGCGGCCGTTGGCGCTGCTCTTCGTCATCGACACCCCGGGTGGCGCCGTGCCTGCCATGCAACGGATCGTCGACGACATCCTCAACCGCAGCGAGCTGCCCACCATGGCGGTGGTGCGCAACGCCTTCTCCGCGGGCGCGCTCATCGCCATGGCGACCGAGCAGCTGGCGATGCTGCCCGGCTCGGCCATCGGCGCCGCGCTGCCCATCCAGGTCACGCCGACGGGCATCGCGCCGGTCGACGAGAAGTTCACGAGCGCCTTCCGCGGCGAGTTCCGCGCGGTGGCCGAGGCCAGAGGACGCGACCCGCGCATCGCCGAGGCGATGGTCGACGAGCGCATCGAGATCCCCGGGCTGTCGACGAGCAGCGAGCTGCTGACGCTCACGGCGTCGCAGGCGGTCGAGTACGACATCGCCGACGTCGAGGCGCGCTCGATCGGCGACGCCCTCGAGCTGTTCGGGTACGGCGGCGCGCGCGTCGAGCGGCTCGAGCCGAACCTGACCGAGCGATTGGGCGGCATCCTGGCGCTCCCGATCGTGGCCGGCCTGCTCCTCGTGCTGGGCATCGGCGGCCTCGTGGTCGAGTTCTTCACGCCCGGCTTCGGCATTCCGGGCGCGGTCGGTCTGCTCGCCCTGTCGCTCCTCGCGCTCACCGCGGTGGTCGCCACGCCCGCCGGCATCTGGGACGTGCTCCTGATACTGGTCGGGGTGGTGCTGTTGGCGGTGGAGGCCCTCATCTTGCCTGGCTTCGGTGTCGCCGGGGTCTTGGGCATCGGTGTGCTCGCCTTCGCCGTGTTCCGCATCTTCCAGGAGAGCTGGGTGTTCGTGCTCGGCTATAGCGGCGTGTTCGGTGGGGTGCTGCTGGCCGTGCTGCTATGGTTCTTGCCCAACAGCCGCTTCGCTCAGCGACTGCGACTGCACACGCGCATCGGGCGCTCGAGCAATGACGACGGTACGGTCGAGCCCGGCCGCTACCAGGAACGCTCCGATCTGATCGGCACCACCGGCGTCGCCCTCACCGATCTGAGGCCCGCCGGCGTCGCTCGTTTCGGCGACGACCGGGTCGACGTCGTGACCCAAGGAGACTTCATCTCGCACGGCTCCTCGATCAAGGTCTTGCACGTCGAAGGAAACCGTGTCACCGTGCGAGCAGCGACCGCCGAGGCGAGTGCCTCGGACGAACGAGCGAACGCCACCACCTGAGCCTCGTCTCACGAAGGAGCACATCAGCACATGGACATCGGAATCCTGTTGATCGCCGGCGCGGTCGTCCTCTTCTTCCTCATCCTCTTCACCGTCGTCCCGGTCGGCCTGTGGGTCTCCGCGGTCGCGGCCGGCGTCAAGGTGTCGCTGATCAGCCTGGTCGCGATGCGGCTTCGGCGCGTCCCCCCGCACCGGATCATCCTGCCGCTCATCAAGGCGGACAAGGCCGGCATCGACGTCTCGCAGGACCAGCTCGAGGCGCACTTCCTGGCCGGCGGTAACGTCGACCGCGTGGTCGACGCGCTCATCGCGGCCGACAAGGCCCGCATCGCCCTGCCCTTCGACCGCGCCGCAGCCATCGACCTGGCCGGTCGTGACGTCCTCGACGCCGTGAAGGTGTCGGTCAACCCGCGCGTCATCCAGACCCCCAACGTCTCGGCCGTCGCCAAGGACGGCATCGAGCTGATCAGCACGGCGCGCGTCACCGTGCGCGCGAACCTCGAGCGACTCGTCGGCGGTGCCGGCGAGGAGACGATCATCGCGCGCGTCGGCGAGGGCATCGTGTCGTCGATCGGCTCGACCGACTCGCACAAGAAGGTGCTCGAGAACCCCGATCTGATCTCCAAGGCCGTCCTCTCGAAGGGCCTCGACGCCGGCACCGCGTTCGAGATCCTGTCGATCGACATCGCCGACGTCAACGTCGGCCGCAACATCGGCGCCGAGCTGCAGACCGACCAGGCCGAGGCCGACAAGCGCGTCGCTCAGGCGAAGGCCGAGGAGCGCCGCGCCATGGCCGTCGCGGCCGAGCAGGAGAACCGCGCGCACGTCGAGGCGATGCGGGCGAAGGTGGTCGAGGCCGAGGCACAGGTGCCGCTCGCGATCGCGAAGGCGTTCGAGGCCGGCAACCTCGGCGTGATGGACTATTACAACCTGCGCAACATCGAGTCCGACACCGACATGCGCAGGAACATCGCCAAGGCCACGGACGGCGAGGACAAGTGATCCAGCGGTGAGCTTCGACGACCTCTTCGCCCTGCTGCTGTTCATCGTGTTCATCGGGTTGCCCCTGCTGAACCGACTGCAGCAACGCGGTCGACCCGGCGCCCCGCCCCCCGGACAGGGCCGGCCGGGCGCGCCAGGCCGACCACCGGGCGCGGGTGGTCAGGCCGGTCGAACGGCCGGCGGTGCGAGCGCTGCCGGCGAGTCGGCGTCCAGGCAGCGTCAGTCCGGCGAGGCCACCGAGGCGGGCCAGACGTCGAGCCGCCGCGAGGTCGACGACGATCCCTTCGCGGAGCTCGCCAAGCGCCTCGACGAGGCGCGGCGGCGCGTGCGCGACGCGAGCGACG
>SLSM01000242.1 GCA_007130445.1 Trueperaceae bacterium
AGCCGCGTCGCGGCCGCGAGCGGCGCCTCGCCCTCGCGGCGCTCCGCGTCGAAACCGCGCGCGGTGCGACCGACGATGCCCAGCAGCAGGTCGCGAGCGGCCCGGAAGCGGCCCTCGGCGTCGAGTCCGCGTCGCACCACGTCGTCGGCGAGCTCGAGGCGCGCCTCGGTGATGTCCTTGGCGCCCACGTGGCCCCAGAAGAAGCCCTCGCTGAAGCGCGCCTCGCCCTGCCCCTTGCCCTGCTTGACGAGCATCGTGCGGGTCTCGAGGTCGACCTCGGCCTCGAACGCGATGGCGTCGTCGCCGACCATCGCGTGGAACCGGTCGTTCGAGCGCGCGTCGAGGTCTTGCGACGGGAAGGCGTAGCGCACGGTCGTGGTTCGCGCGCGTCCCTGGGGTTGGATCACCTCGATCGCGCGCAGGCCGGTGATCCCCTTGGGCGAGTGCTCGAGCTCCTCGGTGCTCATCGCCATGTGAGCGAACTTCGTCCAGAACGCGACCTTCGACTCGCGCCGCTCGAAGTCGAGCAGGTTCGCGAGCAGCACGCAGCCGCGCTGCTCGTCGCTGCGCTCGTCCTCGGCCTCGGGCACGCCGGCGCCGAGCGCCTCGACCAAGGCCAGCACCCGCTCGCGCTGCTCGCTGAGCGCCTCGCTCGGCTCGCCGTCGTCGCCCGCGGGCGGTCGCGGCGCCACACCGGCCTCGATGCGGCGCGCCTCGAGCCAGCGGTGCAGCGCGACCGTCGAGGACACGTCGTCGGCGTTGTAGCGCGCCACCGCTGCCCTCGCCGCCTCGCTCGCCTCGTGCGGCACGCCCAGCACGGTGGCGTGCTCCACCTCGCGCTTGCGCGGCCCCAGGGTCCGCAGGTCTTCGTCGCGCAGGTAGCCGTGCAGGCGCTCGAGGTCCTTGAGCGAGTAGGCTTCGACGCCGATGCGGAAGCCCTGGCGCGCCACGGGCAGCAGGTCGACGAACGCCTCGCGCCGCAGCAGCACGTCGAGCGCCTCCTCGCGCGTGCCGTGGCGACCCATCAGCCGCTTGAACGCGCTGGGTTCGTACGGCCCGAAGTGCACCACGTGCGCCTCGAGGTGCGCCGCGAGGTGAGCGGTGACGGCGTCGACGAAGGCCTCGAAGGCGCGCCGTTCGCCCGCCAGGTCGTCGGCCCACACCTGCGTCACCTCGCCATCGCCGATCGACCAGCCCCACAGGTACTCGATGCCGCCGCCCGGGTAGAAGGGCGTGCCCTCGAGGTCGACGTAGACGTCGTGGGGCGTGCGGACCGGCAAGCGCGCGAGGCCCACGTCCTCGCGCGGCTCGAGCGCATCGACGACGAGTTCGCCCGTCCGTTCGGTGCGCACCTGCACGTCGGCCTGGTGTGCCGCCGCCAGGTAGGCCTCGCGCCGACCGTAGCTCGGCGCGAAGCCGAGCTCCGGACGCCGGCCCGCGAGCGCGGCGCGGGTGGTGACGCCGTGGCGTTCGAGTTCGGCGCGACGCACGCCACCCAGGTTCGCGACCAGCGACAAGTGGTCCGCCTCGCGCCAGCGCGCGCGGCAGTGGCCCCACCACGGGCACACCGCGCAGTGCTCCACCGGCTCGGGCACGGTGCGGGCGTCGCCGGCCTGGGCGTCGTGGACGAACGCTTCGAAGCGCTCACTGGCGTAGGCGGTGACGGCGTCGAAGTCGTCGACGCGCAGGCTGGTCACGTCGAACGGCTCGGCCCCGCGGCCGGGCGACACGATGTGCACGAACTCGCCCGGGCGCCCCTGCAGCCGCTCGAGCATGCGCGCGTACGTGATCAGCTGCAGCACCGCTGCCGACCGCGCGGTGGTGGCGAGCTTGGTGTCGTGCGCCTCGTAGTGCCACGCACCGAGAGCGTTCTCGCCCGACACCTTGACCAGTACGTCGGCCACGCCGAACCAGGCGCCGTCGGCCAGCGGCGCCTGGGCGATGGCGTCGATCCCCTCGCGCATCAGTTCGCGCACACGCTCCACGGCGCCGTGCCCCATCGGATCCAGCCGCTCGACGTGCAGGCCTTGGGCGCCCAGGTGCGCCAGGTACGCATCTTCGTGCCGGCGCCCGAGCGTCGCGAGCAGATCGACGTCGGGATCGCGACCACGCTCCGGCGTCGGCCGCCCCACGGCTCGGTCGACCTCGAGCCGGCTGGCGTGCCGGCAGGCGGTGAAGGTGGTGAGGTCGGTGGGCGTGAGCCGCAGTCTGCCTTCGTCCGTCGAGCGCATGGTGCCTCCCGTGGACGCACCGTAGCGCGGTGGTGCGTCGGGTAGCGACGGAGGCACGTCGCCGAACCCGGCGCTACCTGGACGACATCTAGTCCATACTGGTCCAGGAGGTCTCGCGATGAGCGACCCGTGGACGGTGCAAGACGCCAAGGCCCATCTCTCCGAAGTGCTCCGCCGGGCCCGGCGCGGCGAACCACAACGCATCGGGCTGCAAGACGGCTGCGTCGTCGTCTCAGAGCGGGAGTGGGCCGCACGCTCCGGGCAGCAGCTGGGCACGTGGCTGGTCGATGACGCGCCGCGCGGCGAGGCGCTACCGGAGTCGCCGCGTGCCAGCCGGCGCGCCGACCCGTTCGCCTACGATGCGTCGTGAGTGCCGTCTTGCTCGACACGAACGTGCTCTCCGAACTGGTCCGACCCGAACCGGACGACCGCGTGACGGCCTACGTCCGTGGCCTCGAGGCCCCGCTCCTCTCGGTATTGACGCTGCACGAACTCACGTTCGGCGCAGCCCACGTACGCGATCCGGCCCGCAGGGAGCGGCTCGCGGCGTGGCTCGACACGGTGCGAACGCGTTTCGCGGGTCGCGTCGTCGAGATCGATTCGGACGTCGCCGAGGTCGCGGGTCGCATCCGCGCGATGGCCGACCACGCCGGGCGCCCCACGGACGCGATCGACGCCCTCATCGCCGCATGCGCCATGGTCCGCGGCGCAGCCGTCGCGAC
>SLSM01000325.1 GCA_007130445.1 Trueperaceae bacterium
CGTCGTGCTCTACGCACACGCGTCGGTCGGCGTGATCCACATGCGCCCGCACCTCGACCTCAAGACCGCCGCCGGCGTGGCCACGTACCGAGCGATCGCCGACGAGGTGTTCGCGCTCGTGCAGCGCTACGGCGGTTCGTGGTCGGGCGAGCACGGCGACGGCCTGATTCGCTCCGAGAAGAACCGCGAACTGTTCGGCGAGGTGCTCTACGAGGCGTTCCGTGAGGTGAAGCGCGCCTTCGACCCGCTGGGCATCCTGAACCCGGGCAAGATCGTTGACGCTCCGGCGATGACCGAGCACCTGCGCTACGGACCGGCGTACCGCAGTGGCCACGTCGAGACCGTGATGGACTTCAGCGCACAGGAGGGGTTCCTCGGCGCGGTCGAGATGTGCACCGGCGTCGGCGCCTGCCGCAAGGAGGGCGTGGGCACGATGTGTCCGTCGTACATGGCGACGCGCGACGAGGAACACAGCACGCGTGGCCGCGCCAACATCCTGCGCGACGCCCTCACCGGCAAGCTCGCCGGTGGCCTCACGAGCCACGAGGTGAAGGGCGCCCTCGACCTCTGCCTAGCATGCAAGGCCTGCAAGGCAGAGTGCCCCAGCCAGGTCGACATGGCCAAGGTGAAGTACGAGTTCTTGCAGCACTACTACGACGACCACGGCACGCCCCTCGGTGTGCGCGCCATCGGCGGCATGCCGCGCTTGGCGCCGTTCGCGCAGGCGCTCGCGCCACTCGCGAACGCCGCGTTGGCCGCGGCGCCGGTGCGGCGGCTCAACGAGCGACTGCTCGGCGTCGATCGCCGCCGCACCCTGCCGCGCTTCGCGCGCCAGCGCTTCGACCGCTGGTTCGAGCGGCGCGCGCGGGTGCCGACGGTCGCGGCGCGCGCTGGCGGACGGGGGCCGGTAGCGCTCTACGCCGACACGTGGACGATGTTCAACGAGACGGGCCCAGGCATTGCGGCCGTCGAGGTGCTCGAGGCGCTCGGCTTCGACGTGGCGCTCGTGCCGTACGTGTGCTGCGGGCGACCGCTGCTGTCGAAGGGTCTGGTGCGTCAGGCCAAGGCGCAGGCTGAGCGCGTGGTGACGGCCCTGCTCCCCTATGCCGAACGCGGTGTGCCGATCGTGGGGCTCGAACCGTCGTGCATGACGGCGCTTCGTGACGATCATCGCGACCTGGTGCCAGGTGAGCGCAGCGACGCCGTCGCGGCGGCAACGCTGATGCTCGAACAGTTCCTGGCGAAGGCGTGGTCGAGCGGCACGCTCGATCCGAGCGAGCACTTCGAACGATCCGACGAGCCCGTGCTGCTGCACGGCCACTGTCAGCAGAAGGCCGTCCTCGGCACCGCCGCCACACGCGCCGTGCTGGGGTGGACGGCGACCGACGTGCGCGAGCTCGACGCCGGCTGCTGTGGGATGGCGGGCAGTTTCGGCTACGAGCACCACGACCTGTCGATGACGATCGGCGAACAGCGGCTCTTCCCCGCCGTGCGCGCGCATGCCGGAACGACCGTCGCACCCGGCTTCAGCTGCCGGCACCAGATCGCCGACGGAACGGGCCGACGGGCGGTGCACGTGAGCGAAGCCCTCTCGCGCGCGCTGCGTCCGGCCGGCGACGCACTGGAC
The DNA here is from genome assembly GCA_007130445.1 of Trueperaceae bacterium. Taxonomy (GTDB): domain Bacteria; phylum Deinococcota; class Deinococci; order Deinococcales; family Trueperaceae; genus CSSed10-48. The sequence continues at coordinate 1,628 of SLSM01000325.1, forward strand.
TGACCAGCGGGCGTCGCGTCGATCCGATCAGTCGTCGGCTGCCGGCTGGTGCACTGCGGTCCGGCGCTTGCTGGCGTACATCGCTGCGTCGGCCACGCGCAGCAGGGCGTCGAGCTCGCGCCCGTCCCGCGGTGCCTGCGCCGCACCCAGCGAGACGCTGAGCGCGGCGATGCCGAGGTCAGCGACGCCCGGCGCACGGCGCACGGCGGTGCGCACGCGGTCCATGACGTCGGCAGCGGCACGGTCGTCGTGCTCGGGTAGGACGATGACGAACTCGTCGCCTCCGAAACGGGCGACGGGATCGGTGCTGCGCACGGTGCCGCGTAGCGCCTCTGCGATGGCCGCGATGGCCGCGTCGCCTGCCAGGTGACCGTGTGCGTCGTTGACGTCCTTGAACGCGTCGACGTCGATCACGATGAGGGTCAGTGGCGCCTCGGCGCGCTCGCAGCGCTTCGACTCACGCTCGAAGGACTCGTCGAGTCCCCGGCGGTTCAGCAGGCCCGTCAGGGGATCACGCTGCGCGACGGTCTCGAGCTCCGCACGCAGGCGTTCGAGCTCCTCCACCTGCGTGCGGATCTCGTCGTGTGCCGCGGCGAGGCGTGCCAGCGAACGGTTGCGCTGCGAGCCCATGACGACGGCGATCAGCGCGCCTGCCACGATCGCGATCGACGTTCCGACGGGCCCGGGCCCCTGTCCGCTCAGGAACCACGACAGCACGACGGTGATCGCCAGCGAGAGCGCGGCCGAGATCACCGCCGTGAGCGCGACTCGGTCGAGCATGCGGTCGAGCAACGACCGTCGATAGCCCGGCCGTGCCATGCGTTACATCTGCTCCGGTGCCGCGATTCCGAGCACGTGCAGCGAACGCGCGAGCACGTCTCGCACCCCGCCCACCAGCGCGGCGCGCGCCTCGCGCTGCCCCTGGGCGGAGCGCATCACGCTCGTGTCGGGCTTCCCGTCGGGTCCCTTGTGGTTGTAGTAGCCGTTCCACGCCGTGGCGAGATCGAGCGCGTACTGCGCCACCACGTGCGGAGCATCGGCGGCGGCGGCCTGCGCGATCACGTCGTGGAACCGTGCGACTTCGCTTGCCAGCCGCACCTCGAGGGGACCGAGCGCCGACCAGTCGGCGGCGACGGTGTCGGCGCCGCGCACGTCGACGCCGGCCGCCGCTACCGCTCGCAGGATGCTGCAGGCCCGGGCGTGGGCGTACTGCACGTACGGTGCGGAGTCTCCGGCCAGGTTCAGGGCGTGGTCCCAGCGGAAGTCGATCACGCGCTTCGCCTCGCTCTTGAGCATGGCGAAGCGCAGCGCGCCGATGCCGACGGCTCGCGCGACCTCGTCCGCGCTCGCGAGCTCGGGCTGCTTCTCGAGCACGACGGCTCGTGCGCGGCGCACGGCTTCGTCGATCACGGTGTCGATCGCGAGCGTGACGCCCTTGCGCCCGCTCATCGCCTGGCCCTCGAGGGTCACGACCTCGTAGGCGAGGTGGTGGAGGCTGTCCTCGTCCTTGCCGCCACCGGTCATCTGGAGCGCGGTGCGGACGATCGTCTGAGGATGCGCTTGGCGCGCGTCGATCACGTTCACGGCCTGGTCGCCATGCGCGAACGTACGCCCAGGCACGCTGGCGTCGCCCGTCGGCGCACTGGTCCACAGGACGGCGCCCGACGGCTGCTCGGCGAACGGTGCGTAGCGCAGCCCCTCGAGTCGACCCACCTTCCAGAGGTGATAGCCGATGTCCTTGGCGACGTACATGGCGTTGCCGTCGCTGCGCACCAGCACCACCTGCGGCTCCTCGAGCCCGGGCAGGAACGCGGAGACGTCCATCACCAGCGCACCGGCGTACTTGCCTTCCGCTGGCCGCGTGACGCTGGGGAGCTGCTGCAACACGTCGAGCCCTCGCTGCAAGAAGCCTGCGGCGACCACGTCGGACTCCCACACGAGCAGGTCGTACTCGACGCCGAGCGCGAAGCAGGTCTCGAGTTGGGCGCGAACGATGCGCTCGACCTCGACACGCAAGTCGCCGCGCTCCAGCGCGTGCATCACGTCGGTGACGCCCCGCTCGATGGTGTCCCCGTCGGCGTCCTTCGCCTGGCCGAGGCGGACGTAGAGCGCCCCGAGCCAGTGGTCGTACTTGGTGGTTCCGTCGTGCTCGGCACCGAAGTAGCCGACGGCGAAGAGCGACTCCGCTGCCTGACGACCGGTGTCGTCGATGTAGTTCTGCACCTCGACCTGGTATCCCGCCGCGCGCTCGATGCGCGCGAGCGCGTCGCCGAGCACGATGTTGCGCAGGTGACCGACGTGGGCCTCCTTGTTCGGGTTCACGCTGGTGTGCTCGATGACGATCTTGCGGCCGCTGCGCTCGACCTCGTGTGGGAGCGCCAGCACGGCTCGGACGAACACGCCGGGATCGACGAAGACGTTGAGGTAGGGGCCGACGGCCTCGACGCGTGCCACACCCGGCGGCAGCTCGAGGCGGTCTTTGATCGCGGCAGCGAGCGCGGCAGGGTTGCGCCTGAGGCGCTTCGCCAGGGCGAATGCGACGGGGCTGCCGTAATCGCCGGGCTTGTCGTCTGGCACGCGCTGGACGACCACGTCGAGCGCGTCGACGTCGAGATCCGTGGCCGCGGCCGGGCCCGGATCTGCCGTGATCACGGCTCGGATGGCGCCGCGGATGGCGTCCTGGAGGGCGGGAACGAGGTCGATCATCGCCCCGGAGGCTAACACGGGCGGACCCGGGGGCCAGCCCACGGTCGGCGTGGGCGCCGGGGGTATGCTGTGGACTCGATGCCGTGGTGTTGGCCATGTCGCCCGTCGACGCGCGAAGCCGCGTACACTTGACAAATGCGGACTCAGGTTCTCGTATCCGCCGCCACTCATACCACCACTCGCGCGCACCACCAGAGGAGCCGCTGATGCCAGACAGCACCGTCCCGACCTTCGATCGACCCGTCCCGGTGTGCCCGGTCCGCGGTTCCGTGCTCTTCCCGACCATGGTCATGCCGATCGACGCCGGCCGCCCGATCTCGATCCGCGCGATCAACACCGCGCTCGACCGCGACCGGAGCATCGTCATCGTGTCGCAGCGCGACCGCGACATCGAGGAGCCCGGCGCCGGCGACCTCTTCCAGACCGGCACCGCCTGCCACATCATGCGCATGAAGAAGAACCCCGACGGCAGCATCCAGATGCTCGTGCGGGCCGTCGCGCGTGTGGCAATCGAACGCTACTCCACCGATGCCGGCGTGATCGAGGCCGACGTGCGTGCCCTCGACGTCCCGGCCGGCGACGAGGTCATGCTCCAAGCCGCCTACCGCGAACTCAAGGAGAAGTTCGGGGAGCTCGTCGAGTCGGGCCACCGTGGCCTCCAGGCCGAGGTCGCCCAGTTCGTGATGAACCTCGAGGACCCCGGTCAGTTCGCCGACTACGTCGCCTACCACCTCGACTTCCGGGTCGAGGACAAGCAGGCCGTCCTCGAAGCCGCGAGCGTTGCAGAGCGGCTCCGCAAGGTCCTGATCCTGATCGACACCGAGATCGAACTGCAGGAGACGCAGCGACGCCTGCAGCGCGAGGTCAAGGACGAGATCGACCGCAACCAGCGCGAGTACTTCCTGCGAGAGCAGATCAAGGCGCTCCAGAAGGAGCTCTCCGGCTCCGACGAAGACGAGGACGAGGTCGAGGCCTTCCGCGAGAAGCTCGAGGCGCTCGAGCTGCCCGAGGCCGCCATGAAGGAGGCGCAGCGTGAACTCAACCGGCTCTCGCGCATGCACCCCGATTCGGCCGAGGCGTCCGTCATCCGCACCTACCTGACGACGCTCACCGAGCTCCCTTGGAACGTTCGCTCCGACGACAAGCTCGACATGGAGGCCGCCGCCGGCGTCCTCGACGACGACCACTACGGCCTCGAGAAGGTCAAGGATCGCGTGCTCGAGTACCTCGCGGTGCGCAAGCTCAAGCAGGACCGAGCCGAGAAGGGCGAGCTCGACGCTGCGGAGGTCAACCGCGGCCCGATCCTGCTCTTCGTCGGGCCTCCCGGTGTCGGCAAGACGTCGATCGCCAAGTCCATCGCCAAGGCGCTCGGTCGCGAGTACGTCCGCATCAGCCTGGGCGGCGCCCGCGACGAGTCCGACATCCGCGGCCACCGCCGCACCTACATCGGCAGCATGCCCGGTCGCATCGTCCAGGGCATCCGCCAGGCGGGCACGAAGAACCCGGTCTTCCTGCTCGACGAGGTCGACAAGCTCGGCGTCTCCTACCAGGGCGACCCCAGCTCGGCGCTGCTCGAGGTGCTCGACCCGGCACAGAACAACACCTTCGTCGACCACTACCTCGGCGTGCCGTTCGACCTCTCCGAGGTCCTGTTCGTCGCGACCGCCAACTACGCCCAGCAGATCCCCGAGGCGCTCATGGACCGCATGGAGCTGATCGAGTTCTCCAGCTACATCGAGCAGGAGAAGCTCGAGATCGCCAAGCGTTACCTGCTGCCACGTCAGCTGCAGGAGAACGGCCTGAAGGCGCATCAGTTCTCCGTCACCGACGGGGCGCTGTCGCGTGTCGTCAGCGCCTACACGCGCGAGGCGGGCGTCCGGAACCTCGAGCGCACGATCGGCACCCTGGCGCGCAAGGCCGCGCGCAGGATCGCTCACGGCGACGCCAAGCGCGTACGGCTGACCGAGCGCTCGCTCGAGGGCTACCTCGGGGCGGAACGCTTCGTGCCCGAGTCCGAGGGCGAGGAGAACCTGGTCGGCGTGGCCACGGGCATGTACTACACCCCCGTCGGGGGCGACATCCTGTTCGTCGAGACCAGCGTCACGCCGGGCAAGTCGGGCTTCGTGCTCACCGGCCAGCTCGGCGACGTCATGAAGGAGTCCGCCCGCGCCGCCCTGACGTACGCCAAGGCCAACGCCGATCGCTTCGGCATCCCGCGCGCGCAGCTCGAGGAGACCGAGATCCACGTCCACATCCCTGCCGGCGCGACCCCCAAGGAGGGCCCGTCCGCGGGCGTCGCGCTCGCGACCGCGCTCATCAGCGCGCTCACGGGTGTACCGGTACGCAAGGACGTGGCGATGACGGGCGAACTGACGCTGCGCGGTCGCGTGCTGGCCATCGGTGGCCTGCGCGAGAAGATCCTCGGCGCCAAGCGCGCCGGCATCACGCACATCGTCTACCCCGGTAAGAACGCCGCCGACATGAAGGACATCGCCGCACACCTGAAGCGTTCGCTGCACATGCACGAGGCCGACGACCTCGACCAAGTGCTCGACGTCGCGCTCGTCGGTGGGCTCGCCGCGCTCGAGCAGAAGGGTCACCCCGACACGGGTGGCGATCGTGGTGGCGAACGCGGCGGCAGCAAACGCAAGCCCCGCACGAAGCGCAGCGAGGTGCCTGCTCAGGCCTGAGAGGGGTACGCTGGTGCCATGCGTACACCCTTGATCGCCGGTAACTGGAAGATGCACACCACCCCGTCGGCAGCGGTCGCTTGGATGCGGTCGCTGCTCGACGATCTCGGCGGCGTCGACGTCTCGAACGTCGAGCTCCTGTTGAACGTCCCGGCCACGCACCTCGCGGTGCTCGCGCCCATCGTCGCTGGCACGCCGGTCGCGATCGGAGCCCAGGACGTCTCCGCCCACGCCGAGGGGGCGTACACGGGCGAGTGCTCCGCCGCCATGCTGCTCGACGCGGGCGCCACGTACGCCATCGTCGGGCACTCCGAGCGGCGCCTGTACCATCACGAGACCGACGCCTTGCTGCACGACAAGGTGGTGGCCTGCCATGCCGGCGGACTCACGCCCATCTTGTGCGTCGGCGAGGTCGAGTCCGAGCGTGAGTCCGGTGCACACGAGGCCACCGTCCTGCGACAGCTCACCGGCGCCTTGGACGGCATCGACCTCTCGCGCAGCAGCGACCTCGTCATCGCCTACGAGCCGGTGTGGGCGATCGGCACCGGCAAGACCGCGACCTCCGACGACGCCCAGGCGATGGGCGCCGTCATCCGGAGCTTCCTCAAGGGGCGCTACGGCCCCCTGGCCGACGGCATCCGGATCCTGTACGGCGGCAGCATGAAGCCGGCCAACGCCGCGGAGCTCTTGGCCAAGGCCGACGTCGATGGCGGCCTCATCGGCGGCGCCAGCCTGCAACGCGACCAGTACCTCGCGATCGCGACCGCCGCGTCACGGTGAGCGAGCCGCGACCGTTCGACGCCGCCGAGCTCCAGCGCGAGGCGGCCGCCGCAGCACCTGCGCTGCTCGATGCCGTGCGCGCCCGGCTCACCGACAGCGGCGCCGAGGCGCTGCTCGTGACGGCCCCCGCCAACGTCCGCTACCTCTCCGGCTTCTCCTCTCCCGAAGACGGCGCGGTCCTCGTGACGCTCGACGACGCCTGGCTCATCACCGACGATCGCTACACCGTCCAAGCGGGCGAGGAATCGTGGTTGCCGAAGCAGCTGATCACGCGCGAGGTCTTCGAGCGCGCGGCCGGTCTGCTCGATGGCCAGACGCTCGCGATCGAGGCGGACCACATGACCATCGCGTGGCGAGCCGACCTCGAGCGGCACCTGAACCGCCCGGTCGTCACGACGCAAGACCTGATGCGGCCGCTCCGCATGGTCAAGCGACCGTTCGAGGTGGCGTGGTTGCGCGAAGCTGCTCGGATCACCGACGTGGCCTTCGGCCAGGTGGTCGACGCGACGCTGCGGCCAGGGGTGCGTGAACTCGACGTCGCGCTCGAACTCGAGCGGGCCATGCGCGCCGAGGGAGCCGATGGCGTCTCGTTCGAGATCATCGTCGCATCGGGCCCGCGCAGCGCGATGCCCCACGGCGTCGCGAGCCGCCGCGCCATCGAGGCAGGCGACCTGGTCACGATCGACTGCGGCGCACGCGTCGGCGGGTATCACGCCGACATGACACGCGCCATCGGCGTCGGCGCGGTCCAGGAACCGCTGCGCTCCTGGTTCGATGCCGTCTTGGCCGCGCAACGCGCCGGGGTCGCGGCGATCGCGCCGGGCGCCGACGGGACCGTCGTGGACGCGGCCGCCCGCGACCTGCTCGCAGCCGTCGGGCTGGGCGAGGCGTTCGGGCACTCGCTCGGACACGGCACGGGCCTGGAGATCCACGAGGGTCCGCGCCTGAGCCAGCGCTCGACCGACACGCTCGCGCCCGGCATGGTCGTGACGGTCGAGCCCGGAGTCTACGTCGCGGGCACGGGCGGACTGCGCATCGAAGACCTGGTCCTGGTCACGGACGCGGGTGCAGAAGTGCTGTCGCACACACCGAAGGACTACCGCGAGGTCGGCTGAAGCGCCCGCTCGACGAACGCCCCCGCCGCGCTCAGCAGCCCGCGCACCGCGCCGTCGTCGGGCCCCTCGGCGTACACCCGCAGGACCGGTTCGGTCCCGGAGGCGCGGAACATCACCCAGCGGTCGTCTCCGACGTTGAACTTCGCGCCGTCGCGGCGCTCCACCGACGTGACGGGTAGGCCGGCGAAGTCGCCTGGATCGTGCTCGAGCGCCGCGGTCATGCGCGCCATCGCCGCGCCGTCCCCCAACGCGAGGTCGACACGGTCGTAGGCATGGCGCCAGCCCGCCTCGGTCTCGAGGGCGGCCAGACGCTCCGGCAGCCCGCCTCCCGAGCCCGCCAAGGCCTCGACCATGAGCAATGCATTGAGGATGCCGTCGCGCTCCGGGACGTGCCCGCGCACGCCGAAGCCGCCGGACTCCTCGCCGGCGAGCACGACGTCGCCCGCGAGGAGCGCCTCGACGAGGTACTTGAAGCCGACCGGCGTCTCGCTCACGCCGCGACCGCGGGCGAGCGCCAGGCGCTCGACGAGCCGCGAGACCGTCACCGTCTTCACGACCCGCCCGGGCACGCCGCGGCGATCCAGGTGGTCGAGCAGGAGCGCGAACACGGCATGCGCCGTGAACGGCGCACCGCCGGCCGGGACCACGGCCAGGCGGTCGCCGTCGCCGTCGGTCGCGACGCCGATCGACAGCTGCGGGTCTGCGCCTTCGAGCACGCCTTGCAAGCCCGTGAGGGTCGACGGCATCGGCTCGGGCGAACCACCGCCGAACATCGGGTCGGGCTCGGGCCGCAACGCGTCGACGCGACACGGCAGGCCGGCCCACGCCGCGAAGGCGGCGATCCAGCCGGCGGCCGCCCCGTGCATCGCGTCGTGGACGACGCGACCGCGCCAACAGCGCAAGGTCTCGAGATCGAGCAGCGTGGCGAGGTGCGCGAAGTACGACTCGCGCGCGTCGAAGCCCTCGAATCCCCTCCGGTCTGCCGGCGGCTCCGCCTCGTCACCGAGAGCCGCCGCATGCGCCGCCACGTCGCCGTAGGTGGCGTCCGTGGCGGTACCACCGTAGGCCTCCTTGATCTTGAAGCCGTGATACGTGCCGGGGTTGTGCGAAGCCGTCAGCATCACGCCCCCAGCCGCGCCGAGCGCGCGGACGGCGAAGCTCAACACCGGCGTCGGCAGGGCCCCGGTCGCGACGCGAACCTCCAGACCCTCGTCCCGCAAGATCTCGGCGACGGCCTGCTGGAACATCGGTCCACCGAACCGCGTGTCATGCGCGACGAGCACCAGACCACTACCGGCGGCGACGAGGTGTCGTCCGTACGCCCTGGCGGCGCGGCGAACCCTCGCCAGCGTGAAGCCGTCGGCGATCACCGCACGCCAACCGTCGGTCCCGAACGTGATCGACATGGCTGGAAGGTAGCACACGCACGCGGTAGCCTCGAGCCGTGATGCATCCGCCCGACGACAGCACACGACACGGCGACGCGAGGGCGACCCTCGTCGTCAAGTACGGCGGTAACGCCATGACCGACGACGCCGCGCGCCGCGCCGTGATCGAAGACGTCCGCGCGCTCGCGCGCGTGGGGTCACCACCCGTGCTGGTCCACGGAGGCGGTCCGATGATCGCGGCGGAGCTCGCGACGGCGGGCATCGCGAGCCGTTTCGAGCGCGGACTGCGCGTGACCACGCCCGAGAGCCTGCCGATCGTCGAGCGCGCGATCACGTTGCTCGGCAAGCGACTCGCGTCCGAGCTCGGCGATGGCGTGGCCGTGACCGGGCGCGACGCCGGGTTGCTGGTGGCCGACCGAGTCGACCCGACACTCGGCGACGTCGGCAGCGTCCACACCGTGAACGTTCGCCTCCTCCACGCGCTGATCGGCGTCGGTCTCGTGCCCGTGGTCGGCTGCCTCGCGCTCGCACGCGACGGTGCGGTCCTCAACGTCAACGCCGACGACGTGGCCGCCGCCGTCGCGGCGGCGATGGGGCTGCCGTGCGTGTTCCTCACCAACGTGCCGGGCGTGCTCGACGACGTGCGCGACCCGGCATCGCGGGTGCCGACGCTGACACGGGTGCAGGTCGCCGAGCGCATCGCCGACGGCCGCATCGCAGGTGGCATGATCCCGAAGGTCGAGAGCGCCCTGGCCGCCCTCGAGCGCGGCGCTCCCGCCGCGGTGATCGCCGACGGTCGCGTCGCCGGTGAGCTCCGGCGCGTCGCGGATGGGACGGCCGGAACCCGCATCGAACCCTGAACGATCGCGTCACCGTTCCGTAAGTGACGTCCCACTATCCTCGCCTCACGCCGACGACGGAGAGCACCGCACACGAGCGGTGGCACCGACCGAGCGTCGCCGAGAGGAGGCCGGGATGAACCATCTCATCAACGACATCAGCACCGACAGCCTGTGCCGCCTCGTGGACGCCCTCCAGGCCAAGCTGATCCAGGGCACCGCAC
>SLSM01000096.1 GCA_007130445.1 Trueperaceae bacterium
CGCGCCAGTTGCCCTGGTAGTCGAGGCGCGGTCGGCCGTCGGCGCCGCGGACGTTGATGGTGAAGCGGTTCCAGGGTCGGCTGGGGTCGCCGTGGCGGCGGCTGAACGCGAGCGGCAGGTACGCGCTGCAGAGCCGCTCGAGGTCGGGCGCGCCCACCGCGGCGGCGCGCTCGACCAAGGCGCGACGCGGCACGGACGCGGGCAGGCCCGCGAAGAAGGCGCCGTGGGCCTCGAGCACCGCGGGGTTGCGCGTGCGCACGAAGTCGAGCAGGTCGGCGCGCCCCACACGGCCGTCGTCGAGGAACACGCCGCCGCGCATGACGTTGAATAGCACGCTGGCGAGGTGGTGGTCGGTCGCCATCGGGTCCTGCGTCCACTGGAACCCGTCAGCGCTCGCGACGATCGCCGCGAGGGCCTCGTCGCTGCGCCGGACGTCCTCCTCGACGCGGGCCTCGAGGTCGGCCTCGCCTTCGCGCCCGCGACCACGGTCGTGTTCGCGACCACGGTCGTGGTCGAGCGCGTTGACGATGGCGACCGCGCTGGCGTGGTCCTGTTCGACGTCGGCGACCAGGTGCCAGCGCCGCGTCTCGCCGGGCGCCAGCGCCACGTCGGCGTGCACGAAGTACGCGCCGCGCCGACCCCGCACGTCGACTTCCGGGGACGGCGCCTCGCCGCGCCGGAAGCGCTCGAGTTGGACCGACGAGAGCAGGCGCTCGGCGCCGTCCAAGCCCAGCGCGAACACGGTCGTCGCCCGCAGCGACTCGCTCGGTTCGGCCAGGTCGGTCAGGGTCGAGCTCAGGCTGAACAGGCCCAGGCCGGTGCGAGGCTCGAGCTCGTTGCGCTTGTAGGCGTCGAGCAGGTTGCTCAGGCCGCTCTGCATCGCCGCGGTCGCGCCGGCGGGGACGAGGTTCTGCAGGCCGTCGAGGAGCTCGACGGAGCACGGCGTCGACAGGAGCTCGCTCAGCCAGGAGGTCCTGACGAAGCCGTAGGCGTCGCTGCTGCGCCAGGCATAGCGGAACCCCAGCCCCAGGTCGTGGTTGTGCTCCTCGAAGTGGACCTCGTTGCCGAGGACGCTCTTGTAGAGGTTGCGTTCGACGCGGTAGAGGCCGCGGCCGCGCTCCGAGAAGGGCTCCCACAGGGAGGTACGGTCGTTCCGCGTCACCCTGAGCACGGTCTTGGGGCCGGTGTGCTCGGCGTTCTCGGTCAGCTTGTCCTCGGTCGCGTACGGGAAGAGCGCCCTGTCGGCATCGACCCGGCCGGCCGTGAGGCCGCCGCTGCTGGACACGAACATCCACAGGTCCGAGGCGCTGACGATGCTCATGAAGAAGGGCGGCATGGCGTCGACGTGGCGGATGCGGTAGTAGCGCTCACCGGCCAGGGTGACGTAGCCGCCCTCGACCGGGGCGCCGTCCGGTCGCCGCGGGCCGTGGCCGAGCTGGAGTGTCGGTTGCATCATGGTTCGAGTATCCTTCGTGGGCACTGGCTGCGAGAAGGGGCGATCGCATCGGCGACCTCGGCGGGCGACCTCGGCGGGTGGCCTCGGCGGGTGGCCTCCGCGGCGCCCGTCAGGGCGCGGGGACCTTCACTTGTCCACCCCCGTGATGACCACGCCCTGCATGAAGAAGCGCTGGGCGAAGAAGAAGATGACCAGCGGTATCAGCATCGTCATGATCGAGGCGGCCTGGATGAGTTGCGGCTCGGAGCTGTAGAGGCCGTTGAAGCGGAACAGGCCCACCGAGATCGGGAGCAGGTCCTGGCTGCCGGCGAGGTAGATCAGCGGGCCGAAGAAGTCGTTCCAGGCGAAGAAGAAGTGGAACAGCGAGACCGCGATCATGGCCGGTACGGCCTGCGGCAGGATCACCGAGACGAAGGTGCGGATCGGCCCGGCGCCGTCGACGCGCGCGGCCTCCTCGAGTTCGGTGGGGATGGTGAGGAAGTACTGCCGCAGCAGGAACACGTTGTAGGCGTTGGCGAAGAAGGTCGGCACGATGAGCGGCAGCCAGGTCCCGACCCAGCCGAGCCGGTAGAAGACCGCGTACGTGGGCACGAGCGTCGCCTGCGACGGCAGGATGATCGTCGAGATCAGCAGCATGAACAGCACCCCCTTGAAGGGGAAGCGGAAGCGCGCGAAGCCGTAGGCGACGATGGCGGCCGAGAAGGTCGCGGCGATGGTGGTGATGACCGCGTACATCAGCGTGTTGCGCAAGAGCTGGAAGAAGTTGATGAAGCGGAAGGCGGTCGGGTAGTTCTCCCACTTCGGGTCGAGCAGGTAGACGGGCTCCAGCGTGCGCCAGCTCCCGTCCCACTCGATGGGTCCGGCGCCCGGGTCGGCCGGGTCGACGAACGTGCTGTTCACGCGCCCTCGGCGGGTGATCGCGAGCTCGCGTACCTCGCCGCCCATCGGCACGCGCAGCACGTCGAACGCTTGACCGTCCTGCTCGAAGGTGACGCGCGCCGCGGGGAGCAGCGGCGCCTGCACGTCGGTCACCTGGTTCTTGCTCTTGAGCGAGGTCGCGATGGAGTAGCCGAGCGGCATCAGGTAGAGCAGCAGGAGGACGAGTGCGGTGGAGGTGATCAGCACCTTGACGATGAGGCCGCGCATGGCGGCGTCGGCGTGGGCGCGCTTGGCGGCGTCGGCCTGGGCGTGCTCGACGGGTTCGCTCGAGCGGAACAGCGGCAGCGCGCGGGTGGGGCGAGCCATCAGCGCTTCGCCCCGGCGTAGTACACCCAGTGGCGGGCGGTGGCGAAGAGCGTGCCGGTGATGGCGAGGGCGATGACGAACAGCAGCCAGGCGATCGCCGAGCCGTACCCCATGTTGAGGAACTGGAACGTCTGGCGGTAGAAGTGGATCAGGTAGAAGTAGGTCGTCCCCTCGGGGTACCCGCTCCCGCCGTTGAGC
>SLSM01000361.1 GCA_007130445.1 Trueperaceae bacterium
ACTCGCGGTCTTCGATCAGCAGGTCGGCCACGCTCCGCGGTCCGCGGGCGCGCGCCACGGGCGCGGTGCGCGGGAGCCGCCGCTCGTCCCACTGCAGCAAGCCACTACGCACCATGGCGTCTAGGCGATCCTCGATGGGCGCCGCGACGGGGACGATCCGTCCGATGGGGACGCCCCGCTCCGTGATCTCGACAGCCTCGCCCGCCTTCGCGAGCCGCAAGTAGTGCGAGAGGCGCGCCTTGAGCTCACGAACGTTGACGGTGGTCTGCTTCATCGTGTCTCCCGTTGCCAGAAGGTCTGACGTGACTACATGGTGTCACCATGTAGTCACTTTGTCATCGGTCGGTGCCGAACAGGCTTTCACGGGCCACGGCAGTGCCCGTCAGTACACCGGCGGCGCGTAGACGCTCACCGTCACGAGCGGCGCACCGTCCGCAGCACTGATCTCGTGGCCCTCGCCGGCAGCGATCAGGAGGAGATCGCCCGCCTCGAGGGCCACGTGCTCACCCTCGACGATCGCACTCCCCGAGCCGGACGCCACGAACAGCCACTGGTCGCTCGTGGGGTGACGGTTGTCGGGTCCGCCCGTCGCTTCGCCCGGGGCCAGAGTCATGAACGCGCCCTGTGAGCGCGCGGTGCCGCCGGCCACCTGGAACCCGGCCGCCTCGGCGTTCGTCATCCGATGTCGCTTCATGCACCATCCTAGCGGCACATACGGTCGTCGCGCTCTGACACGGATGTGCCTGCCGCTCAGTTGACGACCCGCAGCCACCCACCATCGACGTAGTACGACGACCCGACGCAGTAGCTCGCCAACGGAGATGCCAGGAAGACGAAGAAGTGCGCGACCTCCTCCGGACTCGCGAAGCGACCGATCGGCGCCGCGTCACGCGCGATCGCCTCGAGATGCTCCTCCCACGAGGTTGCACCATCCGCCGCGAGCGCTTTCGCCGTCTTGATCCAAAGAGGAGTGAGGACCAGCCCGAGATTGATCGTGTTCACCCGGATGCCGTGCGCGATGAACTCGTGTGCAAGGCACTTCGAGGACATCGCCAACGCCGCCTTCGTCACGCTGTAGATCGGCTCGTCGTAGAGCGGCTGCGTTGCACAGATCGACGCATTGTGGATGATGGCGCCGCCACCACGAGCGGTCATGCCCGGTTGCAGGCGTCGTGCCAGCCGAACCGCCGCCATCACGTGCAGGTCCCAGGATTGTTGCCAGCTACCGTCCGGCGCACTGAGGATCGTTTCGCCGTTGTCCGTGCCCGCGTTGTTCACCAACACGTCGACCCCACCGAAGCGCTCGTCGATCGCGTCGCAAAGGCGCTCGAGATCCTCCGCCCTGCTCACGTCGGCGCCGAGCGCGAGCACCTCGACACCGTGCTCCTCGGCGATCCGCCGCCCTTCCGCCTCGACCCGCGCTTCGTCGCGCGCGCACAGGGCGAGATGCACCCCCTCGCGCGCGAACGCCTCGGCGACCGCGAGCCCAATCCCCACGCTGCCCCCCGTCACGAGCGCCACCTTCCCCTGCATGCCCACATCCATCGCGACCTCCAATGCAGCGCCCGTCACCGACACCACCGCGACCTCGGGTCGCTCCAGGCGCAGGACCTCGGAAATGATCCACCATTGCACACGATGTGCACACCGTGCTCCTGCTCCATAGGACCGGGATGCGCGATGTCCGAGACGGCTCCAGCCCACCGTGCCGACGTCCCGCGCGACGAGGCACGTAGACTTGGCCCATCGATGAACGGGGTGACATCACATGCGCTATCATGATGCCGTGGAACGCACCACGCTCTCGATCCCAGGGCCACTGCTGGACCGGCTGCGTTCGATCGCCGCGGAACGACGCATGTCGATGGCGGAACTGGTGCGCGAGGCGCTCGAGGAGAAACTCGCCGCGCATCGACCCGCACCGCGCAGCCTCGGCATCGGCGCGTCGGGCCACCGCGACACCGCCCGCCAGTCCTCGGACGATCGACCCGAACCGCGCCCATGGCGCTGATCCTGGACACCGGACCCCTCTTCGCCGCACTCGATCGGAGTGACGCCGACCACGGCGCGTGCCGCCACCTGCTCGAAGCCGCCGACGAGCCGCTCGTCGTGCCCGCACCCGTCCTCGTCGAGGTGGAGCATTGGACGCAGCGCCGCCTAGGCACCGGCGCGTGGCTCGCGCTCCTCGACGACATCGCCGCCGGCGCGTTCCAGGTCGAGGACCTCGTGACCACCGACTACCGCCGTGTCCGCGAACTCTGCGACCGCTACGCCGACGCCGACATCGGCTTCGTCGACGCCGCCGTCCTCGCCGTCACCGAACGGCTCGGCGAGCCGAAGCTCGCTACCCTCGACCGGCGCCACTTCAGCACGCTGCGCCCCCGCCACGTCGATGCCCTCATCCTCCTGCCAATCGACGAGGCGTGACGGGCCGTCGACAGCCCGGTAGAGCTGATGAGCCATCTCGCGGAGAAGGTACGTCCACGCCATCATCACGCGTGCGATAGAGAACGACCACCGACGTACACTCCCCTATGCCCCACAGCGTGCTCGTCACCGGCTGCAGTACCGGCATCGGCCTCGCCACCGCACGCCTGCTCACCGAGCGCGGTGCCCACGTCTTCGCCACCGTCCGCAACGACGCCGACGCCGAGCGCCTCGCCCGCATCGACGGCGTCGAACCCGTCGTCTGCGACGTCACGAACGACGAGCACGTGGCACGGCTGCGCGCGACCATCGACGCGCACGGCGACGGCCTGTGGGGCATCGTGCACAACGCCGGCATCGCCCACCTCGGCCACCTGACCACGACCCCACTCGACGACCTCAAGGCCGTCTTCGAGGTGAACGTCTTCGGCGTCCACTGCGTGACCAACGCCCTCGTCGACCT
>SLSM01000426.1 GCA_007130445.1 Trueperaceae bacterium
CCTTCTACCTGGTCGCGCTGGTCGTCGCGGCGCAGCCGGGCCCGAACCGCTCGCAGCGCATCGGCGACCGCTGGGCCGGCACGATCGTGGTGGACGAGCGGCGGATCGAGGCGACGCTGGCGGCGCGCCGAGCCCGTGCGTGAGCGTCTGCGCTAGCACGGTCACGGCCGACGCCCGGTGGTAGCCTCGACGCAGTATGCACGGTCCCGTGACGCGCGTCGCACCCCGACCCCGCCCCCTCCACGCCCTCGCCGCGGCCGCCGCCGTGCTGCTCATGACGCTCGTCATCATGTCGGCCACCGCGCCCCGGTCGAGCGCAGATGCGGCCGACGCGTCGCGCGGGCCGTCGCTCGCCGCCCAGGTCGAGCGCGGCGAGGCTGTCTACGCCTTCCATTGCACCACCTGCCACGGGGCCACCGGTCGCGGCTTCGAGGAGGCGCGCTCGGTCTTCCCAGCCGACCACTACCACTGCATCCGCTGCCACGCACCGTCGAACCCACCGGTGATGACCCAGCGGCAGATCGACCAGACGCAGTCCGTGTTCTCACTCGGCGACCCGCCGCCGGTAAACGATCCCCATTCGCTCGCGCGCTTCGGCACGGCCGCGGGGCTGCACGGCTACGTGCGCGCAACGATGCCGCGCTGGAATCCCGGCTGGCTCGACGACGACGACGACTACCTCGACGTCACCGTGTTCGTCCTGCACCTGGCCGGGATGCTGCCCGAGCATGACGAGGCGCTGTCGGTCGCCGACCTCGCTCACCTGGCGCTACGGCCGGTACGGAGCGATTGACGAAGGCTCGGCGCCCCGCACAGCGACACGGAACCCGTTCACGTGAAGAGGCGCCCCCTCGTGGGGGCGCCTCTTCACGTGGGCACGGCGTAAGCGCGGGGCAGCGACGCCGCACGAGACCGTGCGTTCAGTCGCGCCGCCGCGGGTCGAGTGCATCGCGCAGGCCGTCGCCGACCATGTTGAGCGCGAGTACCGTCACGACGATCGCGACGCCGGGGAACGTGACGGCCCAGTGGGCGTCGCGGATGAACGGGCGAGCGCTGTTGAGCATGCTCCCCCATTCGGCCGTGGGGGGCTGCGCGCCGAGGCCCAGGAACGACAACCCCGCTGCGGCCAGGATGGCACCAGCGAGCGACAGCGTCACCTGCACGATCACTGGGCTGAGCGAGTTGGGTACCACGTGCTTGAACATGACGCGCTGATCGCGCGACCCCGCGGCGTGCGCGGCCGTGACGAAGTCCATCTCGATCACCTGCAGCACAGCGCTGCGCGTGATGCGGGCGAACTGCGGCACGTTGGCGATACCGACCGCGATCATCACGTTGGTCAGGCTCGGCCCCAGCGCGGCGACGATCGCGAGCGCGAGCAAGAAGCCCGGCAGCGCGAGCAGCACGTCGACGAAGAACGACATGGTGGAGTCGACCCAGCGCCCGTAGAAGGCCGCCAGGAGCCCCATGAGGCCGCCGACGGCGAGGGCGATGCCGACCGAGATGAAGCCGACCTGCAGCGAGACGCGACCGCCGTAGATGATGCGTGTGAGGACGTCGCGACCGAAGTGGTCGGTGCCGAGCAGGTGCTCCGCGGAGGGCGGCTGCAGCCGATTGCGTAGGTTCTGTTGGTTGGGCTGGTAGGGGCTGATCGCCTCGGCGAAGATGGCTGCGAAGATGATGACGGCCAGCGCCAGCGCTCCGATCGCCGTGCGCGGGCTCGAGCGCATGAGGGCGAACCAGGATCGCCGGCGTTGTGGGACGATCTTCGTCTTGGTCACCATCTCAGCTGTACCTCGTCTTCAGGCGCGGGTCGAGGTAGGCGTACAGGATGTCGGTGACCAGGTTGACGAAGGCGTACATCAGGGCGAACATCATCACGACGCCCTGCACGACCGGGAAGTCCTTGGCGCGGATGGAGTCGATCGCGAGGAGACCGATGCCGGGCCACGAGAAGATCGTCTCGGTGATCACGGCGCCCGAGAGCAGGGCGCCGAACTGCAGGCCGATGACCGTGACGATGGGGATCATGGCGTTACGGAGCGCGTGGCGGTAGGTGATGGACCGCTCGCGCACGCCCTTCGAGCGTGCCGTCCGCACGTAGTCTTGGCTCAGCGTCTCGAGCATGGTGGCGCGCGTCATGCGCGTGATGGCGGCGATGGCGCTGGTTCCGAGCGTGATGGTCGGGAGCACGTAGTACTGCCAGCCACCGAGTTTGCCCGACGGTGGCAGCCAGTCGAGCACGAGCGCGAAGAGCAAGATCATGATCAGGCCCTGCCAGAACACCGGCATGGCCAGGCCGCCGAACGCCAGCACGGTCGCGGTGTGATCCACGACGGTGTTCGGTCGCGTTGCCGACAGGACGCCCAGGGGTACACCTATGGCTATGGACAGGAGCGTCGCCAGGAGCGCGAGTTCGACCGTCGCAGGCAATCGTGCGACGATCTCACCGGTCACGGGTCGACCCGAGCGGATGGAACGCCCGAAGTCGAGCTGCACCACGCGAGCCATCCAGATCCCATACTGGACGTAGGCGGGCTCGTTGAGTCCGAGGCGCTCACGCAGCGCCTCCAGTTCGGCCGGCGGCGCGTTCTCGCCGAGCATGAGGATGGCGGCATCACCGGGCGTGAGGAACATGATGCCGAACACGATGACGGTGACCCCGAGCAGGATGGGGATCAGGAGCAAGATGCGGCGAAAGATATATTTGATCAATGCAGGTGTCGTCCCGTGGTCGCCCCAGACGCAGGAGCGTGCGTAGGTGGGTGGGGCTGGCCGCTGCCAGCCCCACCGTGACGATCGAAGAACACCGTACCGGGGCCGGCCATGCGGCCGACCCCGGTGTAAGGATCAGTTCTTCTGAACGTTGTAGAGGC
>SLSM01000116.1 GCA_007130445.1 Trueperaceae bacterium
TCGAACTGGCTCGGCATGTACTGCTGCACGATGAGGCGGTCGGCGCGGCGCAGGAAGCGCTGCCCGACGCGCACGAACGCCTCGGGCGTGGTCACCTTGTCGACGTAGGCGGAGAACGAGCTGTTCGGCGCCTTGAGCACGAGCGGCGCGCCGAGGGCCTCGAACAACTCGCCCGCGTGGCGAGCGTCGACCTCGCCCTCGCGCAGCACCCGCGTCACCGGGATCGGCACGCCCGCGTGCGCGAGCAGTCCGTACATCGCCACCTTGTCGCAGCAGATCCGGATCGAGTCCGCGGTGTCGAGCACGCGCTTGCCCGCGAGTTCCGCCCAGCGCGCGACCACGTAGCTGGTGTTGAGCGGATCGGTGAGGGCTCGGATGAACACGGCGTCGTAGGTGCGGAGGTACTTCAGTTCGTTCTTGAACATGAAATCCGCTTCGTGCCCGAGTTCGAAGGCCGCGCTGCGGAAGTTCGAGAGCGCGGCCAGCTCGACCGACGATCGGATCGTGTAGCGCTCGGTGTAGATCGCTATTCGAGCCACGTGCCCACCTCCTCGATCAACACGTGCTCCTCGGGCGTCAACGTTCGCCACGGCAGCGGCTCGAGTGCGGAGAGCTCGTACGCGTCGCTGGTCACGATCACCCGCGACTTGACGAGCGGCAGCCTGAAGCAGGCGAAGAGCGCGCGGGCGTACGCCTCGTACTCGGGCACCAGGGTGCGGCCGAGCACCACGCGCAGCGTATCGACGCGGCAGCCGACGGGCAGACGCTGGCACATGACCGCGTACTTGCCGGTGTAGGTCAACCCCTTGCGGCGCGCCTCGATGTCGGCAGCGGTGTCGAGGCGCTCCCCGCGGCTCGAGAACGGGTTGATCGGGTACGCGAGGACCGGCGGTGGCGGGAAGCGGTCGGTGACGATCTCGAAGCTCGGCACCGGCAAGCCCGCGCGCTCGGCCTTCGCCAGCGCGATGGGGACCACGTACGCATCGAGGGCCTCGGCGGTGGTGGGGATGACCACCTCACCTGCGGCCTCGCGATCGAGCGAGGCGTAGTAGCCGTCCTCCAGGTAGCCGTAGTCGCCATCGAGGTTCACGAGCACCGGCCGCCCAGGCGCGATGCCCCAGGCGACCGGTACGTGCTCGGGATGCAGGGTGAACGACCTCGCCGGCGCGCGGCCGGGACTCAGGGCCACGCCACGCTGCCGAGCGCAGCCACGCCCGGCAGGGTCCTCCCTTCCAGGAGCTCGAGCGAGGCGCCGCCGCCGGTGGAGATGTGGTCGATCTCGTCCGCCAAGCCCATGGCCGTGACCGCGGCGACGGAGTCGCCACCGCCGACCACGCTCAACGCGTCCGATGCGGCCACGCACTGCGCGATCGCGCGCGTGCCGGCGTCGAACGGCGGGACCTCGAAGACGCCCATCGGACCGTTCCAGAGGACGGTCGCCGCGTCGGAGAGCGCCGCCTCGAACGCGGCGACGGTCCGTGGACCGATGTCGAGGCCGCGTTCACCGGGCGGGATCACGTCGATCGGGTGGATCGACGTGGCCGCGTCGCCGCTGATCTCGCGAGCGCACACGGCGTCGCTCGGCAGGAGCAGATCGACCCGCCGCTCCTCGGCCTTCGCGATCAGCGTGAGCGCCAGGTCGAGCTTGTCGTCCTCGACGAGCGAGTCGCCGATGTGGCCGCCGCGCGCCTTCACGAACGTGAAGGCCATGGCGCCGCCGATCAGGACCTTGTCGGCCACCTCGAGCAGGCGCGTGATCACGTCGAGCTTGTCGGAGACCTTGGCGCCACCGAGCACCACCACGAAGGGGCGCTTCGGCGCCTCGAGCAGTCCGCCGAGGACGGCCAGCTCGCGCTCGAGCAGCCTGCCGGCGCACGAGGGCAACAGCCTGGCCACGCCTTCGGTGGTGGCGTGCGCGCGGTGGGCCGCGCCGAAGGCGTCGTTGACGTAGACGTCGCCGTACCCGGCCAGGATGGTCGCGAGCGCCGGATCGTTGGCCTTCTCGCGCGAATCGAAGCGGGTGTTCTCGAGCAGCGTCACCGATCCCGCCGGGGCATCGGCCACGAAGGCCTGCTGCTCGGCCGAACCGGGTCCGTCGGTCGGTGCGTAGCGCACCTCACGGCCCAGCAACTGCGCCAGGCGCTCGGCGACGGGGCCCATGCGGGCATCGTCCTGGACACCCTTCGGGCGGCCGAGGTGGCTGCACAGCACCAGCGTTGCGCCGCGCTCGAGGAGCTCGAGGATGGTCGGGAGGCTCTTGCGGATGCGGGTGTCGTCGCCGACCACGCCGGCCTTGACGGGGACGTTGAAGTCGACACGGACGAGGACGCGCCGGCCGTCGACCGGCGCGCCCTCCAGGGTCGGGAAGGTAGGCATGGTGCCTCTCTCGGTGCGGATCAGAGGTCCGCGGCCATCTGTTCGAGCACGTCGACCATACGCGTGGAGTAGCCCCACTCGTTGTCGTACCAGACGAAGATCTTCGCCATGCGGCCCATCGTCTTCGTGAGCGGCGCGTCGAAGATGCCCGAGTGCGGGTCGCCGACGATGTCGGACGACACGATCGGGTGCTCGTTGTAGAGCACGACGCCCTTGAGGGGTCCTGCCGCCGCAGTCTCGATGGAGGCGTTGAGCTCCGCCGCCGTGGCCTCGCGCTTCAGGAGCAGCGTCACGTCGGACAGCGATCCGGTCGCCGTCGGAACTCGGACGGCCAGACCGTCGAAGATGCCCTTGAGGTTGGGCAGCACCTTACCGACGGCCTTGGCGGCGCCGGTGCTGGTCGGGACCATGTTCGTCGCGGCGTTGCGCGCGCGGCGCAGGTCCTTGTGCGGGCCGTCGAGCAGCATCTGGTCGTTGGTGTAGCTGTGGATCGTCGTCA
>SLSM01000347.1 GCA_007130445.1 Trueperaceae bacterium
GCGACCTCCTGGACGAGCTCGCCCATCTCGAGCAGGTAGTCGTCGTCGTGCGCCAGCGTCCCGCTCACGGGATCGAACGTCTTGAGGTCCTGGGCGCCGTCGACGCGGATGCCGTCGGCTCCCACGTTCACACGCCGGCGCTGCAACTCGAGCATGATCGCGCGCACCACCGGGTGCTGCTGGTTCACGTCCTGGCCGTACATGTTCGGCCCGCGGAAGAAGTCCGGGGCGAGGATGGAGAGCGACTGGTCGTCGGCGTGCCCGTATACCAGGTCGAGGATCAGCATCATCGGGCGGTCCGGGAAGGTGTGCAGGGCGACGGCCAGGTCGACCAGCTCGTCGGGCCGCGCGCTCGCGAGCAGGGCGGGGTTGGTGGCGCCCATGCCGACGAACGCGACGTCGTAGCCCCAATCGCGGACGTCGGGCCGACGCAGCGCCACCTCCACCTCGAGCCCGGCGTCGGTGTCGGCCGCGCCGCCGAGCCCAGCCACCGGCGACCACGGCCGGTCACCGGCCTCGCGCTCGATCGTCGGCTCGAGCGGCAGTGGCTGGACCGCGTCGTACTCGCTGAAGCAGCGCTCGAAGGGTGTGAGCTCGGCGCCGGCGGCGACATTGTCGGCCACGCGCCGCACCACGCGCGTGAGGTCGGCGATGGTGCCGCCCTTCGTGGCGCTGGCGACGTGGAGCTGGAGCACGTTGGCCGGCGCCGGGAAGCGCGGCACGGCGTCGCCGCCCGCCGGCCGCGACAGCGCCGCGAGGCGCTCGAAGAGGCCCGCGTCGCCGCGCCCCTCGTGCATCGCGGCGACATCGTAGACCTCGGCCGGCGCGAAGGCGCCGAACGGGTACGACGCGCCGAGCGGGTCCGGGCGGGTCGTCCAGGTGCCGTGATCGTCGGCGAACGCCAACGCGTACAACGCTCCCAGGCGCGAGGGCGTGCCGATCGGCACGCCTCGCACGGCCGCCCAGAAGAAGCCGCCGTCGCGCTCGAGCGGCAGTCGCACGCGGGTGAAGCGAGCGAGCGACGGCGGTGCGGACGGATCGACAGCGCCGTGCGGCACGTAGAGCTCGAGGCGCACGCACTCGTCCGGCACGCGCCGATCGTCCAGGTCGTGCGCCCAGAAGCCGAACTCGACGCGCTCGCCGGCTGCGTCGTGCACAGCGTGGGCACCGAGTCGGCGCGCTCGCGCGCGGGCGGCGACGAAGGCGTCGGCCGGTGCCGGGCCACCTGCGCGCTCCAGATCACGCGACCAGGTCGCCAGCGCGCGGCTCGCGTCGTCGTCGCGACGCACCGCTTCGGCGCTCACGGCGTCCCGCCGGTGAGGCGCAGGCCGACGATCGCGACCAGGAGCAGGAGCAGGAACACGATGCGCGCCGGCGTGAGCGGCTCGGCGAACAGCAGCACGCCGAGGATGGCCGCGCCGAGCGCACCGATCCCGACCCAGACGGCGTACGCCGTGCCGATCGGGAGGTCGCGCGCCGCGATGCCCAGCAGGCCCATGCTGATGACGATGGCGCCGCCCGTGAGCAGGCTGGGCACCAGGCGGGTGAAGCCGTGGGTGTACTTCAGGCCGACGGCCCACGCCGTCTCGAAGAGCCCGGCGATGATGAGCAGCGTCCATGCCATGGCCAACCATGCTAGGCCATCGGCCGCCCGTCGTGCGTTGCGGCAGCGGCCTCGAACGCTCCGACCCGCGTCGCCGCCAGGAGCGCGAGGGCGGCCAACGCGCCGCCCGCGAGGGCGAACCCCAGCGCGAAGCCCGAGGCCGCCACCACCGCGCCGACGGCGACGGGTGCGACCAGTTGCGCCACCCGGTTGAGCGAGAGCCGGACGCCGAGGGCCAGGCCGCGGCTGCGCGGATCGACGTGCGACGCCACGGTCACGATCGACAGCGGCAACCCGACGCCGGCGCCGAGGCCGGCGATCACGGTGAGCAGCGCGATCACGCCGTACGAGGAGACGAGCCCCGTCAACCCGACGCCGATCGCGACGGCCGACATGGCGACCACCAGCGTCCGCGCCGGACCGCCCATCGTGCGCGAGAGCAGCGGCATGATCGGCCGTACCAGCACGGCGGCCAGGCCGCCGAGGCTCAGGAGTGCGCCGATGCTGGTCGCGCTGTACGACAACTCGCTCAGGTACACGGGCAGGAAGGCCTGCCTGACCGCGATGGCGACGAACACGCCGGCGCTCGACAGCACCGCCAGCTGGAGCCCGACGTTGCCGAGCAACGCGCGAGCGCCGGGACGCGGGCGAGCGCCGGCAGGCGGCGGAGCGGCGAGCCGGCTTCCGGCCGACGGCTCGTCTCGGGGCTGGTCTGGCGTGGCCGCGGTCGCGTCGTGCTCGGGTCGCCACCGCCGCAACGTCGCGACCAGGCCGGTGCTGAGCAACAGGGCGCCCGTCACGACGGCGAACGCTGGCCGGAACCCGGCCGCGTCGATCATCACACCGGCCAGCAGCGGTCCACCGAGCCGACCGGCGGCGAGCGAGGTCGAGTACCACGCGAAATCGCGCTCGAAGCTCGCGCGCGTGCCGAGCGTCGCCACGAACGCCTGCGAGGCCAGCGTCAGGAACACGTGGAACAGTCCGAGCAACAGCTGGGCGACCACCAGCGAACCGGTACCGCCGACGGTGGCGACGATCAGCGGAGCACTCACCAGCCCCAGGCTCCCGACCAGCATCCAGCGCAACGCACCCTTCCCGTCGACCGCTCGGCCGGCCGGCACCGCGAGCAGCACGGGGAACACGTTCGGTAGCGCCACCAGGAGGCCCACGGTGGCGGCGTCGAGGCCGAGCGCCACGGCGTACAAAGGCACCGCCGTGGCGACCGTCGCAAGCGTCAGCGTCACCAGCCCCATCGCGCCGCA
>SLSM01000047.1 GCA_007130445.1 Trueperaceae bacterium
ACTGGGCCGTCTGGGCCTCGGTGCCCTGGACGATCAGGAACTCGAGGCGCTCGAAGTACGGCAGCGGCGTGCCGGCCTCGTCGGCCTTCCAGTAGTTCTCGTTGCGCTCGAGGCGCACGAGCTGGCCGGGGACGTAGGCGGAGAGACGGAACGGGCCGGTGCCGACGACCGCGCTCGGCGCCACCGAGGTGGGCCAGGCGTCGTTGATCTCGGCGGGCTCGGCGCCGCCCTCGACGCTGAACGGCAGGAGGGCGTGCTTCGGCATCATGAAGAAGCGCTGCTGGAGCAGGAAGACCGGCGAGGCGGCCGGCAGCGTCATGCGCACGGTGTGCTCGTCGAGCGCCTCGAAGGTGACGCGACGCGCCTCGCCGTCCACCGTGAAGGTGAACTGGGCGGCGTCGCCGGCACGGGCTTCGGGGTTGGTGATGATCTGCTCGTAGGTGAAGACCACGTCGTCGGCGGTGAAGGGCTCGCCGTCGTGCCAGGTCACGCCGCGACGCAGGTTGAACGTGTAGACCGTGCCGTCGTCGCTGATGTCCCACGACTCGGCCAGGGCCGGGATCAGGTCGTAGGTCTCGAGGTCGTACTCGACCAGGCTGTCGAACATCTGCTGCGACAGCAGCTGGATGGGCTGGCTGATCTCACCGTAGTAGAAGAAGCGCGGCGGCGAGTCGCCGAGGGCGAGCGTGAGGGTTCCGCCGGGCGTGCCGGGCTCGAGCCCGAGCCCTGGGTACCCGACCGTCTTGGTCTGGGCCGTGGCGATGGAGCTGACGGCCAGCGCCAGCGCCAACGCCAGGGCGAGCAGCGTCGTGCCTCGTGGTTGGTGCATACGGACCTCCTTTGGTCGTGACGATGAGTATAGACCACTTTCAGACCACAGGTGGTGCGGAGACCGGGTGCCTGGTTACGATTCGTTTCGAACGGAGCGGGTCACGTGTGCGGCGAGGCGTCGAGCACGCGCTCCGAGCGAGCGCCGTGGACGACGCCAGGCTTGCGGCGCGTGGTCTAGCAATGGTATACCTGACGCGTCGTTCGAATGCGCCACGCCCGTGTCGCGTGGTCGGCCGAGCAAGGGAGCACCGTGGCGTCCCCCCAGACCACGCGAGGATCGAGTCAGCGCACCGCCGGCGTGGTGAGCGTTGAGTTGGGGCGCCGCTGGCCCATCGACAAGCGCCTCCCGACACCCGCGTATCTGCAGTTGCACGCCCACCTCGTCGACGCCATCGAGACCGGCGCCTGGCCGGCGGGTCAGGCACTGCCGAGCGAGCGCGACCTGGCCGCCGCGCTGGGCCTGTCGCGTATGACCGTGCGGCGCGCCTTCGAGGAGGTGGTGCGCGACGGCCTCGTCGAACAGCGCCGCGGCAGCGGCACGTACGTGCGCTCCCGCAGACTCGAGCAGACCGTCGACCGCGTGGTCGGCTTCACCGACGAGGCGCGCCTGCTCGGCTTCACGCCCGGCAGCCGCCTGCTCGAGGTCGCCGAGGTCGCGGCCGAGTCCGAGGTCGCGGCGGCGCTCGGCTGCGCCGAGGGGACCACCGTGCGGCGCATCAGCCGCGTCCGCACCGCCGATGACGCCCCCCTGGCGCTCCAGATCGCCTACCTGCGTCCCTCCATGCGCGCCCTCGGCGCCGCCGACCTGGAGCGCTTCCAGAGCCTCTACGCCGCCGTCGAGGCCCTGTTCGGCGTGGCGCCGCAGCGCGCGCGGCAGACCATCACGGCCCGCCTGCCGTCGCGCTCCGAGCGGAGACTGCTCGAGATCGGCCGCTTCGACCCGGTGCTGGCGCTCGAGCGCGTCACCTTCGACGCCGACGACGCGCCGTTCGAGTACGTGCGCTCGGCCTACCGCGGCGATCGCTACTCCCTCGCGCTCGACCTGCGCGCCCCCGAGCGCTCGTGACGCGCCAGCGCATCGAACCGCTGGACGAGTCGGACCTGACCGCGCTCGCCACCATCTGGAACGACGCCCCGGCGGCCTCCGGCCGGCTGGGTGCGCGCTACCCCTTGACGCTGCGCGCGCTCGCGCAGTGGTGGCGCTCCCCGGACACCGATCCCGGGCTCGCCCTGGCGGCCCGCGACGGCGACGGCCGGCTGCTCGGTGCCGTCCTGGCCCGCGCCCCGCAGCGGGCCTGGTGTGAGGCGTCGATCGGCCACGTGTCGCTGCTGGCGGTCGCCGCAGACGTCCGCGGTCGTGGGATCGGCCGGGCGCTCTGGGACGCGGCGCTCGCCCTGCTCGCCGAGCGCGGTCGCACCACCGTCCGCCTGGGCGCCGATCCCGACCACGTGCTCCCGGGCGTCCCCGTCGACGCCGATGACGCCACGTGGCGCTTCTTCCTGCGCGCCGGCGCCGTGCCGGGCGCGGTCGAGCACGACGTTCGCGTCGACCTCCGGTCCACCCGGCTCGACCCTGCGGGCAGCGACGACCTGCGCGTGGTCGACGACGCCGCAGCGGCGCTCGCCTTCGTCGAACGCCACTTCCCCGGCCGCTGGCATGACGAGGCGCGCTGTTACGCCGAGGCGGGCGTCGCGCTGCTGACGCTGCAGGACGGCATCGGGCGGACGCTGGGCTTCGCCGCCGCCTTCCGCCCGACCGACGCCTACCTCGGTCCCAGCCTCACGTGGCACGATGCGCTCCCCGGGCCAGCCGGCGGCCTCGGCCCGCTCGGCGTCGACCCCGACGTGCGCGGGCGCGGGCTCGGCCTGCGCCTGGTACGCGCCGGCCTCGTCTGGCACCGTGACCGGGGGGCCCACGACGTCGTCCTCAACTGGACCACGCTCACGCCGTTCTACGGCAGGCTCGGCGCTCGGGTGTGGCGCAGCTACCAGCGCGTCGACGTCGCGCCGCTCGCCGACGTCGCG
>SLSM01000085.1 GCA_007130445.1 Trueperaceae bacterium
CCCCTCCACCACGGTGGCGGGCCCGCCCGCGTCGCCACGAGCGCCGCGGTGCGCCGGAGGTCGAGGGCATGGACACGATTCACAGCTTCCACGACGAGATCAGGCGGGTCATCCTGACGCGCCAGCACCCCGTCTCCGGGCTGCTGCCCGCCAGCACGGCCGTCAACCAGCACGGCGACTACACCGATGCCTGGGTGCGCGACAACGTCTACTCGGTGTTGGCCGTGTGGGGGCTGGCGCTCGCGTATCGCCGCCACGACGACGCGTTCGGGCGTGGTGTCGAGCTCGAGCACGACACCGTGCGGCTCATGCGCGGCCTGCTGCGCAGCATGATGCGTCAGTGCGACAAGGTCGAGGCGTTCAAGCGCTCCCAGGCGCCGGCCGACGCCCTGCACGCGAAGTTCGCGACCGACAGCGGCGACATTGTGGTCGGCGACGACGCCTGGGGCCACCTCCAGCTCGACGCCACCTCGCTGTGGCTGCTGATGCTCGCGCAGATGACCGCCTCCGGTCTCGCCATCGTCCAAGCGCGCTCGGAGGTGCGCTTCGTCCAGAACCTCGTCTATTACGTCGCACGCTCCTACCGGACCCCCGACTACGGCATCTGGGAGCGCGGCGACAAGACCAACCACGGCCTCCCCGAGGTCAACGCCAGCTCCGTCGGGATGGCGAAGGCCGCCCTCGAGGCGCTCGCCGGTCTGAACCTGTACGGTCCCCGCGGCGGTCAGTCCAGCGTCATCCACGTCCAACCCGACGACATCGCCCGGGCCCGCGTCACGCTCGAGGCGATGCTGCCGCGCGAGTCGGCCTCCAAGGAGGTCGACGCAGCGCTCCTGTCCATCACCGGCTTCCCGGCCTTCGCGATCGACGACGCCGCGTTGGCCTCGAGCACGCGTGCGACCGTCGTCGAGCGGCTGCGTGGCCGCTACGGCCTCAAGCGCTTCTTGCGCGACGGTCATCAGACCGCACTCGAGGACCCGGGCCGGCTCCACTACGAGCCCGTCGAGCTCGAGCGTTTCGCGCACATCGAGGCCGAGTGGCCGCTGTTCGAGGCCTACCTGGCGCTCGACGCCGCGTTCCGCGGCGAGCGCGCCGAGGCGGACGCGCACCTGGCCCGCCTCGCCGAGCTCGCCGTCATGGTCGATGGCCAAGCGCTGCTGCCCGAGCTCTACCTCGTACCCGTCGAGCGGATCGAGGCCGAACGGCGCGAGCCGGGCTCGCAGCCGCGCGAGCCCGGCGACAACGTGCCGTTGGTGTGGGCCCAGAGCCTGTGGCTGCTGGCGCGCATGCTGCACGAGGGCGTGCTGCGACCCGCCGATCTCGACCCGCTGGGCCGTCACCGCTTCGCCCTGACGCGCTCGCGGCCCGTCGTCCAGCTGGCGTTCCTGGCGCAGGACGCGGCCGCGGCCGCCGCGTACGGCGAGCGCGGCATCAGGGCGGAGTTGTCCGAGGACCTCGAGCCGCTGCGCGTGCGCCGCTCGGCCACGCTGGCTCGCGCCTTCCGGGAGGTCGGACGCAGTCCGGAGCTGGGCCTGAGCGGCCGCCCTCCGCGCCGCCTGCAGAGCCTCGCCACGTCACGCGCGTATCGACTCCAGGGCGAGCGCTTCGTGTTCCTCCCGGCCCTGTTCGACCAGCAGGAGTTCTACCTCTCGCTCGATCCGGCGACCCTGGTCGCGCGGCTGCGCGCGGAGATCGCCTACCTGCACCGCCACTGGACGCTGCTCGGCCGGCCGACCATGACCATCCTCCTCGGCGTGGAGCACCTGGAGCACGGCCGCGAGGCGTTCGAGACGTTCCTGGCCGAGGCGCGGGCCGGCCGCGTGGGCGACGTCCCGGTGCGGCTGGGACGCTTGGGTGAGTTGTTGCTGGTGACCAACGAGGAGCGCATCGACGACCTCGGGGACTGGCGCGACGACGGTGAGCCGTTGCTCGCGCCCCGCGCCGCCGTCAGGCGCCTGCCGCCCGCGACCCCCAACGGCGTGCTCCACCCCGACGCCGCCCTCGAGATCGAACGAGAAGGCGACGTCGGCGTGCTCGCCGAGCGGTTGGTGGGGAGCAACGACCTCGCGGAGCAAGTCGAGCTGCTCGCCGCGCTGCAGCGGCACGCGGGGTCCGAGCATCGTGTGGGCGCCCTCGGAGCGAGCGTCGGCACACTGCTCGAAGACGTCTACGCAGCCGCCGGAGAGGCACGCGCCTGGACGCTGGTGCGTCACGCCGCCGGCCTGCTCGGCAAGGTCGATCCCTTCCTGAGCGACGGGCTCTCCGACCTGCTCGCCGCGCAACGGCGCGTCGTCGTCGGCCGATCCTACGCGGAGGGGGCGACGGTGACGCGACCGCTCCCCTCCGACGAGCTGCTGGCCACCATCGATCGCTACTGCCGCGACGACCCACGCGATCGGGTCCTGACGCAGGAGATGATCGTGGCGCTCGCGAGCCTGGTGCGCGGCGAACCCGAGCTGTTCCGGGGCATCCTCACCCTGCGCGTCGGGCACCTGATCCACCTGCTCGCGGTCGGGCTCGCCGAGGAGCAAGGAGCCACGCCGGACGAAGGGTACGAGCGGCTGATGCGGTGTTCGCCCGCCGCGGTCGTGGCGCGGCTGCGCCGCGTGCTGGCCGCGTTCGACGCCGCCCGGGAGGCGCAGCGACGCACGGAGACGCTGCGCGTCGCGAAGGGTGTCGCGTCGCTCCCGGACGCCGCCGCCGCGCTGCGCGCGAGCGGCACCGAGGACGAGCCGACGCCCGACGGCTGGTGGCGTTGGCGTCAGCGTGAGGGTGCCTTGCTGCGCGTACCCAAAGGCTTCTACGCCCGCGTCTGGGACCTGCTCGAGCACGCTGATGCGCTCGTGATCGGCGACAAGCTCGACCGCCGCAACCGGCTCGACTCGGCGGTCGAGCGGGCGGCCACCACCGCGGGTGAGCGCACTTTCGCGCAGCGCGTCGAGCACCTCTTGCACCGCGTGCCGGCCGCCGAGTACCGGCACCTGTCGGTCGAGGCGCTCGAGACGCTCGCCGCGTTGACCGAGGCTGCGCCCGACCTCAGGGTCGAAGGCGATCTGGTGCTCGACGTGATCATCGGGCACGCTGTGCGGCAGGCGTGGTTGGCGCGACACGTGGGAGCGCCGGACGCCGCTGGCGGAACGGTTGGCACCGTGCCGACCACGGCCGAGCCCGCCACGGCCGAGCCCGCCGACGACGCCTCGGGTGCGGCGGCCCAGGGCGCATATGAGCGCGACACCGCGGCGGCGTGGGCAGCGTTCTACGACCTCGGTCCGCGTGCGGTCGCCGGGCACCTGGCGGCAGCGGTGCGTTACCTGGTGCTGGAGGGGTCGCGGCCGCGCAGCACGACCTCGGTCCACTGATCGAGCCAGCGCTCGATCTGCTCCGCCTCGAGCACGCTCGGTAATGCTGCGAGCTCCCCTGCGTCGGGCACCTCCGCGAACGCCTCGAAGGTGGCGGGGAGCGGCGTGCCGGTCCGGACCGGGTACACGAACATCTGCAGGGGCACGTCCGACTGGAACGTCTCCGAGAGCATGAAGTCGACGAAGGCTCGAGCCGCCTCGGGGTTGGCCGCGCCGCGCAACACGCCGGCGGTCTCGATCTGCCGCACGCTGCACCCCGCGCAGCGCAGGTTCGCCGTCGGAGCCTCGTCGGCGTCGGGGTCGTCGGAGAACAGCACCTCGGCGGCCGGGCTGCTGGCGTACGACAGCACGATCGGACGGTCACCGCCGTAGCGGCTGAAGGCGGTGTAGTAGGCGTCGCTCCAACCGCTGCGTACCGCCACGTCGTTGTCGCGCAGACGCGCCCAGTAATCGAGCCAGCCGTCCTCGCCGAACACGCCGATGGTGCCGAGCACGAAGGCCAGACCGGGGCTGCTCGTGGCCGGGTCCATGACCACCGTGAGGCCGGCGTAGGCGGGGTCGGCGAGGTCGTCGAGCGACGTCGGGAGCGCACGGCCGTCGACCTCGAACCAGGCGCGGTCGAGGTTGAACGTCACGAAGCCCGCGTCGACGGGGGTGACGTGGTCGCCGAAGATCGGGAGGTCGTAGAGCGGGTCGACGTGGACCCGCTCGGCGCTGCGATGCGGCTCGAACAGGTCGACCGCCAGCGCGCGGGCCAGCATGCCTTCGTCGACACCGAAGAGCACGTCGGCGACCGGGCGTTCACGCGTGAGGATGGCACGGTTCAAGGTGGCGCCGGCGTCGCCACCGGCGACGAAGCGCACCTCGATGCCGGTCTCGGCGGTGAAGGCGTCGATCACGGACCGGCTCACGGCGAACGAGTCGTGGGTCAAGACGGTGACGCTCTGGGCGGCGGCCGCGCCGGCGAGCGCGGCGCCCAGGGCGATGGCGATGATGCTGCTGAGCATCCGTGAACGCGGCGTCGTGGTGGATCGCGAGGTGGATCGCATGGTGTCGCCTCTCCGTCACCGGTCTCGGTCGCACGGTGCTTCGGAGGGCGAGCGCGGCATCTGCCGCGTTCGTCGTCACGCTTCCTCCGCCCGTACGATCGGGATCAGGTTCGAGGGTGTGCTCTCAGCCCGTCGTGTCGTCCGCGGCGCGTTCGCCGGAACACGGGCACCCCTGGTGACGCCTCGACGCTACCGCGCCTCGGGGCCATGGTCAACGGCCGACGGTACGAGCCACGCCAGCATCGCCAGGGCGAGCGCGAAGCACGACGCGGCGGCTACGAACACCGTGGCGTAGTCGCTGGCTGACGGTGCCATCCCGGCGCCGGCGGCGAGCGCCACCACCGCGCCGCCGAGGATCGGCGAGAGGCCGCGCGCCGCGGCGCCGACGGAGTTGTCGAGGCCGTAGACGGCGCCGGCCACCGTCTTGTCGGTGACGCGCGCGAGCAGGGCCGAGAGCGTCGGCAGGACGCCGCCGATGGTGGCGCCCGTGAGGGCGTACAGCACGATCAACGCCGGTGGCGACGACACGAACGCGAGCGGGACGTAGGCCAGTGCGGTGAGGCCCGCGCACACCAGCGCGACGCGGCGGTGCCCCACGCGATCGCCGAGCCGGCCGAGCACCACGCTCGTCACCGTGCCGGCAGCGCTCGATGCGCCGATCGCCAGGCCCGTCACGAGCCCGGCGGTGTTCGCTCCGGCCATCAGTCCGGCCACCAAGAGCGGCAGGAACGGGATGATCATGCTGCGTCCGGTCCAGGCCAGGAAGCGCACGAAGAACACCGGTGCCACCGCCGGGGTTCGCACTACCGCTCCGAGTCCCTGGACGAAGCCGCCGAGTCCGGCTCGTCGACCCTCGCGCGAGGGCGGCACGAAGTGCTCGCGCACCAACGTGGTGACGAGCAGGCCACCCGTCAGCAGCAGGCCCGCGGTGATGAGGAACGCGGCGCGGTAGCCGAACGCGAACTCCAGGAACCCACCGATGACCGGGCCCACCGACACCCCCGACAGCAGCGCCGTCTGCATCAGCCCCATCGCGTAGCCGATGCGCTCACGCGGCACGGCTGCGGCGACCATCGACGTGCTCGCGCCCATGACGCCGGTCGTGAGGCCCTGCAGCAGCCGCAGCCCGACGAGCTCCTCGGCCGAGCCTGCGAACGCCATGAGCAGGATCGTCACGGCGCCGGAGTACATGGCGCGCTCCACCATCCGCTTGCGTCCGAAGCGGTCGCCCAAGGCGCCCCACACGGGCGAGGCGAGCATCATCGCGAACGCCTGGACGGAGAACACCAGCGTCACCATGAGCAGGATCGGCGCGCCGGTCGCCGAGCCGAGGTGCTCGACGTAGTTGGGGAGGAAGGGGAAGATCGTCGAGAAGCCGATCGCGGTGAGCAGCTGCGCCGCGAACAACACGGCCAGCACCCGCCGCCAGTCGCTGGCGGCGGGTGCTGAGCGATCGCTGCGCATGCCCGGACCCTACCGCACGGAGCGCGTCAGGGAGGGCGGTCGGGGCCTCTGGAGCGACACCAATGCGGCGCGCTCGAGACACCCCGAGGGTACGGTTACTCGGCCGCGGTCACCACCCTCGTGCCGGCGTAGCCGTCACCCAGACGCCGGCCGTCGGGGCTCGTGACGATGCGCACGACCTCGATGATCACCAGCACGGCGCCGGCGAGCACGACGAACGGGATCAAGATCCAGCCGATCACCGGGATGTAGACCAGGATCTGCGCGAGCGAGCCGAACACCAGCGGCCAGTTGCGCTGCGCCGAGGTCATCGGGTCCATGGGGAGACCGTCGGTGCGCACGACGGTGAGCTTCATCAGCTTCTTGCCGAGCGAACGGCGCTGCATGAACTCGATGTCGAGACCGTCGCGGAAGAGCACGTACGCGATGCCAGCCAGACCGCCGATGATCGGCACCAGGCCGATCAGCGCGACTGCGACGGCGTCGATCAGGAACGCCACGAAGCGCGTGAGGGTGTCGGGTGCCGCACCTGCCACGGCGCCCGCCCCCACGCCCGCACCAGCACCGGTCGACGCGCCGGGCGAGGGCTGGCTGGGTGTCGAATCCGTGATCGTGTTCGGCCCCAGGTCGGCGTCGTCGGTGTGGTGATGCTGCTTGTCGTCAGCCATCTGGGCAGACTCCTCTCGCGGCGCCGCGGCGGCCCTCCGAGCGCCTCCTTCCGAACGGGTTCGAGTCGGGCCGATGCGCGTATGGTATCGCGTCGCAGCCGCGGGTGAGCGGCGATCGTGCGGGACGCACGGCCCGGGCACCCTGCCGTAGCATGGAGCATGGCCCAGACGCATGCGTTCTTCGTCGTTCCGAGCGGCCCGGGGGCAGGCCTCACGTCGGTCTGCCTGGGCTTGGTTCGCGCCCTCGACCGGGAGGGCCTGCGGGTCGGCTTCCTCAAGCCGATCCGACAGCCCGGCGACGTCGCGGGCCCCGAACGCAGCACGCACTTCGTGCGGCTGACCACGGGCCTCGACGCGCCCGAGCCGCGCCCCTACGCCGAGGTCGCGGCGCTGCTCGACACCGGCGACACCGGGCGCGTGCTCCAAGACGCGGTGGCGCGCTATCAGGAGGTGGCGGACGGCGCGGAGGTCGTGATCGTCGAAGGTCTGGTCGCCACCGCCGATCACCCCGGTCTGGCGGCGCTGAACGCCGAGCTCGCCCGGGCGCTGGACGCCGAGGTGGTCCTGGTCGGCAGTCCCGGCCCCGGCTCGCTCGAGGCGTTCTCCGCTCGGCTGGTCGCAACCGCCCGGCCGTACGGAGGCGTGGGCTCACCGAAGGTGCTCGGAGCGATCGTCAACCGCCTGAACGAGCCGATCCCCGAGGTCGCCGGCGGCACCCGCAGCCGGCTGCGGCAGCCGGAGCGTGTGATCGACCCCGACGACCTTGCGGCCGCCCTGCCGGCGTTCGGCGAGACCGGCTTCGCCCTGATCGGCGCCGTGCCGTGGGACCCCGCGATGGTCACGCCGCGGGTGATCGACGTCGCGCATCACCTGGACGCCGAGCCGATCCACGCCGGTGAGTGGGAGACGCGTCGCGTGGTCGACGTGGCGATGATCGCCCGCACGGTGCGCAACATGACGCACCGTCTGCGGCCCGAGGCGCTGGTCGTCGCACCCGGCGACCGCGACGACGTGGTGGTGGCGGCCTGCATGGCGGCGCTCAACGGCGTGCCGCTGGCGGGCATCGTCGTCACCGGTGGGCTCGAACCCGGGGCCGAGACGCTCAAGCTGTGCGAGCGCGCCCTCGCCACCGGCCTGCCGCTGCTGCGGACCGAGACCGACTCGTACGTCACCAGCGTGCGGGCGGCCGCCATGAACCTCGAGGTCCCGATCGACGACGTCGAGCGCATGGAGACGGTCATGGACGCCATCGCGTCGCGCATCGACGTCGCCTACCTGCGCGAGCGCGTCGCCACCGACCGCGAACCGCGGCTGTCGCCAGCCGCCTTCATGCACCGGTTGGTGACCGCCGCACGGGCGGCGGACGCCCGCATCGTGCTCCCGGAGGGCGAGGAGCCCCGCACCATCAAGGCCGCGTCGATCAGCCAGGAGCGCGGCATCGCGCGCTGTGCCCTGATCGGTCGGAGGGCCGAGATCGAACGCGTCGCCGAGGCGCAGGGCGTGACGCTCCCCGCGGGTCTCGAGATCATCGAACCGACCCCTTGGCTGCGCCAACGCTACGTCAAGCGCATGGTGGAGTTGAGGCGCCACAAGGGCATGACCGAGCCGGTGGCGCGCGAGCAGCTGCTCGACGACGTCGTGCTCGGCACCATGATGCTCGAGGCCGGCCACGTCGACGGCCTCGTGTCGGGTGCGGTGCACACGACGGCGAACACGGTGCGGCCCGCGCTGCAGTTCATCAAGACCAAGGCGGACGCCAGCCTCATCAGCTCCGTCTTCTTCATGTGCTTGCCGGAGCAGGTATTGGCCTTCGCCGACTGCGCGATCAACCCCGACCCGGACGCGGCCGCCCTCGCCGACATCGCCGTCCAGACGGCCGCCTCGGCCGCGGCCTTCGGTATCCCGCCGCGCGTCGCGATGCTGTCGTTCAGCACCGGCACCTCGGGCAGCGGGAGCGACGTCGACAAGGTGCGCGAGGCCACCGAGCTGGTGCGCGAGCGCCGCCCGGAACTCCTGGTCGACGGCCCCTTGCAGTACGACGCCGCCACCGTCGAGAGCGTCGGTCGTCAGAAGGCGCCTGGTAGCGACGTCGCCGGCCGCGCGACGGTGCTGATCTTCCCGGACCTCAACACCGGCAACACCACCTACAAGGCGGTGCAGCGCAGCGCCAACGTGGTGGCGATCGGGCCGATGCTCCAGGGCCTGCGGCGGCCGGTCAACGACTTGTCACGCGGCGCGCTGGTCGAGGACATCGTCTACACGATCGCGCTGACCGCCATCCAGGCCGTGCAGGTTCGTGCGGAGACGGGGCAGGAGGCCGCGACCAGCACCTGAGCGACGCCGCCGCTGCCGACGCGAGCGCGAAACGCCGCGGAGCCCGCTCAGGGCGTATCATCGCTGCGCTATGCAGGTCTTGCCCGCCACCCTCGAGAAGCTCTCGTTCGACCGCGTGATCGCGGCGCTCGCCGAGCGCGCCGCGACACCGCTCGGGCGAGAGCGCGCGCTGCTGGTGCGTCCCGATCTCGACGACGCCGCGCGCACGCTCGCGTGCGAGCGCACCGACGAGGTGTTGCTCGGCGACGACCTCGCGCTGGGCGGCGTCGAGGACGTCCGGCCGCTCGTCGAGCGCGTCCGCGACGGCGGGGTGCTCGACGGCCGCGAGATCCTCTCCATCGCCTACACGATGGACGCCGCTGCGACGGTCAGGCGTGCCATCGCGTCGGGCGATCGCCCGCGCCTGCGCGAGCTGGCGGAGGCGATGACGAGCTTCGACGGCGTGTTGCGCCTGGTGCGGGAGCAGCTCGACACCCAGGGCGAGGTCCGCGACGACGCCACCCCGAAGCTGCGCGAGATCCGGCGCCGGCTGCAGCCGTTGCGTGGCCGCATCCGCGAGCGCCTCGCGCAGCTCCTGGCGCAGCACTCGGCGCACGTCCAGGATCCGATCGTCACGCTGCGACGCGACCGCTACGTGATCCCGATCAAGGCGTCGGCGCAGTCGCGCGTGCCCGGCATCGTGGTCGACACGTCGGACTCGGGCCAGACCGTGTTCGTCGAGCCGGCGCCGGTGGTGCCGATGAACAACGAGTTGGTGCTGCTCGAGTTCGAGGAGCGCGACGAGGTCCGCCGGATCCTGCTCGCGCTGGGCCAACGCGTCGCCTTCGAGCCCGGGCTCGAGCCGACGTTGGCCGCGCTGGCCGAACTCGACCTGGCCCTCGCCTCGGCCCGGCTGGCGCGCGAGTGGCGCCTGACGCGCCCCGACGTCGGCGAGGGCGCACCGGTGCAACTCCCGGACGCCCGCCACCCTC
This sequence comes from Trueperaceae bacterium, assembly GCA_007130445.1. Lineage (GTDB taxonomy): Bacteria > Deinococcota > Deinococci > Deinococcales > Trueperaceae > CSSed10-48. Next base: position 9,846 of record SLSM01000085.1, read on the forward strand.
TGGTCGAGGACTGCGTGCCGAACGACCTGCTGCTGGCGGGCGCGGAGGGCGACGAGCGCTTGATGGTCGTCACCGGTCCGAACGCCGGCGGCAAGACCGTGCTGCTCAAGACCCTCGGCCTGGCGGTGCTGATGGCCCACGCCGGGCTGTTCGTGGCAGCCGGCGCCGAGCGCCGCGCCGACGGGCGGCCGCGGCGGGTGCGGCTCCCGCGCGTGGGGTCGCTCCTCACGGACATCGGCGACGAGCAGAGCATCGAGGCGAGCCTCTCCACGTACGCCGCCCACCTCACGAACCTGCGCCGCATCGTCGAGGCTGCTGGGCCCGACACGTTGGTGTTGGTCGACGAGCTCGGCTCGGGCACCGACCCGGACGAGGGCGCCGCGCTGTCGCAGGCCATCCTCGAGGTCCTCGTCGAGCGGCGTGCCGTGGGCCTCGTGACCACGCACCTGGCGCCGCTCAAGGTGTTCGCATCGCGCACCGAGGGCGTTCGCAACGCCGCGATGCGCTTCGACGTCGAGGCGCTGGAGCCGACCTTCGAACTCACCATCGGCCAGCCAGGCCGCTCCTACGCGCTCGCCATCGCCCGCCGCATCGGGCTCGACGAGCCGCTGCTCGAGCGCGCCGAGACACTGCTCGGTCCGGAGGGGGCGCGTCTCGAGCGATTGCTCGAGACGCTCGAGGGGCAGCGCGAGGCGCTGCAGCGCGAGCTCGACGCCGCCCGCACCAGCAGCGACCAGGCGCGCGCCGAGGCGGAGCTGCTGCACACGCAGATCGAGCGGCTGCGCGAGCGCGAGTCCGAGCTGCTGGCGCAGGCCGGCGAGAAGGCGGACGCGCTGCTGCACGACACGTTGCAGCGCGCCACGCAGCTGCGTCGGATGGCGCGCGAGCAGCCGGAGCAGCGTGGCAAGACGCTCGAGGCGATCCAGGCACTGCGGCGAGAGACGCGCCAGAAGGCCATGCCGGCGGTCGGGAGCGCGCGCGAGCAGCGCCCGGCTGCGCGCGATCCGATCCGCCCGGGACAGGTCGTACGCGTCGCCTCGTACGAGGCGGAGGGGCCGATCGTCGAGATCCGCGGCGACACGCTGGTGGTGCAGCTCGGCTTGCTCAAGGTGGAGGTACCGCGTCGCGAGGTCGCTCCGGTGGCGCCGAAGCCGAGCGCTGGCCGGCGCCCGGGTCAGGTCGGCACTGCGACGCAGGCCGCCGTGGGCTTCGAGCGGGAGCTCAACGTGCGGGGTGAGCGTGTCGAGGGTGCGCTCGAGGCGATCCGGGACTTCGTGCGCGAGGCGCACGCGCTGCAGGTCGAGTCGGTGCGCATCCTGCACGGCAAGGGGACGGGCGTACTCCGCGACGCGGTGCGCCAGTACCTGCGAGAGGAGCGTTTGGTGAGCAAGTTCGAGGACGCCGTCCCGTACGAGGGCGGCCACGGCGTGACCGTGGCCTACCTGCGCGAATGAACCCTGTGCGAACCAACCCGGTGCGAACGAACCCTGCGCGTACGAGCCGGCCCGCCATCGTGTTCGACCTCGACGGCACCCTGGTCGACTCGCTCCCCGACATCGTCGCGAGTTTCCGCCACGCGTTCACGGAGCTCGGGATCGAAGCGCCGTCCGAGACCCTGGTGCGCTCCGAGGTCGGCCTGCCACTGGAGTCGATGTACCAGCGATTCGCCCCATCGGAGGCCGTCGCAGCGTTGGCGGCGGCCTACCGGCGGCACTACCCGGAGCACTTCGCGGACCGGTCGCGGCCGTACCCTGGCGTGCCGGAGCTCCTGGCCGAACTGCGCGCGCGTGGCTACGCGGTGGCGGTGGCGACCACGAAACGCAGCGACATGGCCACGCGCTTCGTGCACGCGATGGGCTTGGCGGACGCGATCGACCACGTCCAGGGCACCGACGGCTTCCCCCACAAGCCGGCGCCGGACGTGGTGCTGCGGGCGCTGCAGGCGGTGGGCGGCGAGGGGCGCTGGATGGTCGGCGACACGACGCACGACGTGGGCGCCGGCAAGGCGGCGGGTCTGCGCACGTTCGCCGTCACGTGGGGCACCCACGACGCCGAGCGGCTGCGGGCCGCGGGCGCCGACGTCGTGGCCGATGACATCGTGGGCCTGTTGAGCGAACTGTAACTGAGCACGGGGCGCTGACGCGGTAGCATCGTGGGATGATTCCTGAGCAGAACGGCCGCCAGTACGTGATCGAGGCCCTGGCGGAGGACAGTTGGCGCATGTTCCGCATCCTGGGCGAGTTCGCTCAGGGGTTCGAGGAGATGGCCGACGTCGACAAGGCAGTGACGATCTTCGGTTCGGCGCGCCTCAAGGCTGACGATCCATACCACGCCAAGGCGGAGCGCTTGGCTGCCAGCCTGGCGACGCAGGGGTACGCCGTGATCACCGGCGGCGGCCCCGGCATCATGGAGGCTGGCAACAAGGGGGCGTTCGAGGCCGGCGGGCGCTCGATCGGCCTGAACGTCGACCTCCCGCACGAGCAGGACCCGAACCCGTACCAGACCGACGAGCTGAAGTTCCGCTACTTCTTCGTCCGCAAGGTGATGTTGGTCAAGTACTCGACGGCGTTCGTCGTGTTCCCCGGGGGGTTCGGGACGATCGACGAGCTGTTCGAGGCGCTCACGCTCGTGCAGACGAAGAAGGTCACGCCGTTCCCGATCTTCCTGGTCGGCGTGGAGTACTGGCGCGGCTTGGTGCAGTGGTTGCAGGGGACGCTCGTGCGCCACGGCACGGTCTCGGAGCACGACCTCCACCTGTTCAAGGTGGTCGACGACGTCGACGAGATCAGCCGCGCGATCGACGCCTACTATCAGTCGTCGAGCCGCGCCGGCTTCGAGATGCCGCGCTGACGATGCCCGGCACCCTGCTGGCGCCGCTGCGGTACGCGGCGCTCAGAGCAGGCCGAGGTCGACGGCCTTGATGACGGCGCGGGTCCGATCCCGGACGCCGAGCTTCGACAGCACGCTCGACACGTGGTTCTTCACGGTCCCCTCGGCGACGTCCAAGGCGTTCGCGATCTCCTTGTTGCTGTAGCCACCGGCCATCAAGCGCAGGATCTCGGTCTCGCGCTCGGTGAGCGCCTCGGGCTCCGGGAAGCCGCCGGTGCCGGCGCCTAGGCCGCGCAGGCCGCGCATCACGCGTTCCGTGAGTGCGGGCGTGATCATGGTGCGGCCCTCCGCGAGCGCCGCGATCGCCTCGGTGAGGTGGTCGAGCGAGACGTCCTTGAGCAGGTAGCCCTTCGCGCCCGCGCGCAGGCCAGTGAGCACGGCGGCGTCGTCGTCGAAGGTGGTCAGGATCAGGCACGGGGGGGCGTCGGCTCGCGAGCGCAGCGCCTCGAGCACACCGATGCCATCCAAACGCGGCATGCGCAGGTCGAGCAACACGACTTCCGGGGCGAGCGCGTCGATGCGTTCGAGCGCCTCGACGCCGTCCGCCGCCTCGCCCACCACGTCGACGCCATCGGCGAGCTCGAGCAGGCTGCGGATGCCTTGCCGGACGAGCGTCTGGTCGTCGACGATCAGCACGCGGGTCACGACTCGGCCCCCCGCAGCGGTACGCGGGCGCGGACGGTGAACCCTTGACCGGGCGCGCTGGCGAGGTCGAGCTGACCGGCGATCGCGGCGAGGCGTTCGCGCATGCCGCGCAGGCCGTTCCCGTCCTCGATGTGCGGGGCGCCGCGGCCGTCGTCGCGGACCTCGACCGTGAGCACGTCGCCGTCGTGCTGGAGCGAGATCCAGACATGCTCGGCCTGGCCGTGTCGCAGCGCGTTCGTCAGCGCCTCCTGTACCAGCCGCAGCACCGTCTGGGCGCGCTCGTCGTCCACGACCGCCAACGTGTCGGGCACGTCGACGCGCACGATCGGACGGGGCAGGTCGGCGACCATCGCCCGCAGCAGGGCGACGACGTCGATCTCGTGCGCCCGGAGGTCGCCGACCACCCCGCGCACGTCGGCGAGCAGGAGCCTGGCGATCGCGCGGGCACGCTCGACGGGGAGCTTCGCGCGCCCGTCTGCCACGTGATCGGCGACCTCGAGGTGGAGCGAGAGGGCGGTGAGGTGGTGGCCGATCAGGTCGTGCAGGTCGCGGGCGATGCGCAGCCGCTCGCCTTGGCGCGACGTCGCCTCGAGCAGTGCCCGGGCGCCGCGCAGCTCGGCGTTGGCGAGGGCGAGGGACTGGCGCAGCTGGCGTTCGGTGAGCAGCGCCACGGTCGTCGTCAGGGCGAACACCTGGAAGCCACCGTACGCGATCGCCGGAACGGTGGCCGCGAGCACGTCGTCGTTGACGCGCAGCGTGCTGAGGACCACGATCAGCGTCTGGACGGCGATCAGCGCGTAGGCCCAGCGTGTGCCGACCACGTGCGCCGCCATGGCGGCGGTGAGGATGAAGAGGACGGGTGCGAGGCCGAACTGGGGGAGCGCCGCGACGGCGGTCGCCGCGGCGAGCGTGGCGACCACAAGCAGCCAGGGGGCCGCCCGGTCGAGCTTCTCGCCGACCCAGGGGCCGGCGACGGGGAAGAACGCCGCAGAGAACACGACGAGCGCACCGAGGTGCACGGCCTCGAGCGGCCCCGCCTGGCCCTCTGCGGCCATCCGGCCGATGATGAGGACCGAGGCGAGCGCGATCGCGCTGACGGTGGCCGCGCCGGCGATCACGGCGAGGTACTCGCTTCGACGGGTGCTGATTGCGAGCGGGTCGAGGCCATCCATCACATCGAGTATAGGCGGCCACGACGGCGCGCACGCGTGCCGGTCGTCATGGTGCGGTCGTCGAACCGACCCACTCCGATCCCTAGGCACGCATGAGACTTGACTCGGTCACGCTCAGGTTTTATATTCAAGACGCGGCGGTGTGGCGTCTCCACGATCGCGGCGGCGCGCACCTGCCGGACATGCCAACCAGAGGAGGACACCATGACCCTCGTTCGCAACACCCGCAGCGCGCCGGTCCGTTGGACGCTCGGCGACGATCCCTTCAGCGCCATCGACCGGCTCTTCCAAGACCTCGGCGGCACCGTCGGCAACCGCGACGACGCCAACTACCCGATGGACCTGTTCGAGAACGACGAAGCGCTCGTCATCGAACTCGCGGTGCCCGGCGTCAAGGCCGACGACCTCGACATCAGCGTCGAGGGGCGGCAGCTCACTATCCGCGCCAGCCTCCCGGCCATCCCAGAGGGCGAGCAGCGTCGCTACTGGCTCCAGGCGATCCCGCGCGGAGCCCTCACCCGCACCGTTCGCCTGCCGGCGAACGTCGACGTGGACGGCGTTCGGGCCAGCGTCACCGACGGCATGCTGACGCTTCGCATGGCCAAGGTCGCCGAGGCGAAGGTGCGCAAGATCGAGATCGAGAACCACTGATCGACCGATCGGGCCGGCCGCGCAGGGGTCCGAGCGCCTCAGGGCCCCCAGCGCGGCGGCAACCCGCGGCTGCCGAACAGCTGGCGAGCCATCTCGAAGATCTCCGTCGGCTCGCGCCCCTGACCCAGGTACTCGTTCCCGCGCCAGATCTCGACGTGGGGGTGCGGGTCGTCGCGCGTACCGTCCGCGGCCTCCACCGTGCCCGAGTTGCCCGTGAAACCGATCACCTGACCCTGCGTGACGCGCTCGCCGACCTGGACCTCCGGGGGGATGCCGGACAGGTGCGCGTAGCGCGTCACGAAACCGCCCGGGTGCTCCAGCCACACCTGCATGCCGCGCAGCCGATCGAGCATGTCCTCCGGCGTGACCATGACCGTGCGTGACGCCTGGATGACATCGTCGTACTCGGCGCGGGTCATCTCGACGTAGCCGTGGTCGGCGCGGACCACCGTGCCCGAGGCCATCGCCACGATCGCCGTGCCGTACGAGATGGGCGCGCCGGAGACGGCGCCGTCGTAGAAGTCGAACCCCTCGTGGATGCCGTTGCGGTAGGCGCGCGGCGCCGCTGGCCAGTGCGCGGCGCGTGAGCTCAGCGTCGAGCCCGGCACCGGCACGACGTACGCGCTCGGCCAGCCCGTGAAGAACGGTTGCTCGGTCAGCTCCCGGAGGCGCGGGTACAGGCCGCTGTTGCGCACGGCGCTGTTCTGATCCGCGAAGTGCAGGGCACCGTTGCCGGCGCCGTCGCTCAGCGTCGGATCGGCACCGGCGTTGAGCAGCAGAAGCGGCACCTCGGACGTCCGGGCATGACGCAGCGCGAGCATCAGCGCCGTCATGCCGTCCGCTGCGCGGGCATCGACGTCCGCACCGTGCGCGAGCAGCGCCTCGAGTGCGGGCGGACCGGCGTGCTGGGCGGCGACCATGAGCGCCGTGCGGCCGTTGGCGTCGACCTGCGAGGGGTCGGCGCCGGCCTCGAGGGCGGCCACGACGCCGCTGGTGTCGTCGGCCTCGAGCGACGTCAGGAGCGGCGGCACCGGCGGGACCGCGGGTGTCCGGTCGAAGGGGTTCGGCACCACGCCGAACTGCAAGAGGGCCGTCAGGGTGGCCAACGTCACGATGAGGACCACGGCGATGAGACGCAGCATTCGCCCACGGTACCGCGGCCGGCATGAGAAGGGCACGCCGCGGTGCTCCGCGCCGGCGAGATGCCGCGCCCGCGTCGGGAAGACCCCACGCTCGCGCCGGGCGTAGGATGACGCGTGCTCGACGCGTGGCGCCGTGAGGCCCCCCCGCTGCTGCGCATCGCGCTCCCGCTGGCGCTGGCGCAGATGGCCCAGAACGGCATGGGCCTGGTCGACACGTTGATGGTGGGTCGGCTCGGGCCGGCCTCGCTCGCCGGCATCGCGCTCGGCAGCATGCTCTTCTTCTTCGTCTCCATCGTTGCAGGGGCCATCCTCTTCGCCGTCGGACCGCTCGTCGCGCAGGCCATCGGTGCCCGCACGCCGGCGCGCGCCGCCGACGTCGCGCGCCACGGCGTCGTGCTCGGTGCGCTGCTGACGCCCGGCGTCATGGCGCTCCTGTGGTGGGCGGGACCGCTCCTGACGCACCTCGGCCAAGACCCCGGCACGGCGGCCCTGGCCACGGACTACCTGCGGGCTGTCGCCTGGGGCGTGCCGGCGTTCATGCTCTACGTGTCGTTGCGGGCGTTCCTCGAGGGATCCGGTCACACCCGCCCGATCATGCTCATCAGCTTCGTCGGCATCGGCGCCAACGTCCTCGCCAACAACGCGCTGATGTTCGGCCGCTGGGGCTTCCCGGCGCTCGGCCTGGTGGGCACGGGCTACGCCACGGCCATCGTCTACACGCTCATGGCGATGCTCCTGGCCATCCACGTGGCGCGACGCGATCCGCGCCACCCCGTGCTGCGCTGGGCGAGCGTGCGGCGCGAGCAGGTCGCCGAGATCGCCCGGCTCGGGTGGCCGATCGCGCTCACCGTCGGCTTCGAGACCGGACTCTTCGCCGTGACGGCGGTGCTGATGGGCCTCGTCGGCCAGACCGCCCTGGCGGGACACCAGGTCGCCATCCAGACGGTGTCGTTCACGTTCATGATCCCGCTCGGCCTCGGCGTGGCGACCACCGCCCGCGTCGGCCACGCCGTGGGCCGCGGCGACCCGGACGGCGTGCGCGCCGCGGGGGGCGTGGGCATAGCCCTGTCGCTGGCGGTCATGTGCTTCACGGCGGCCGTCTACTGGCTGTCGCCAGGCTTCGTCATCGGCCTCTACGTCGACGTGACCGACCCGGCGAACACCGGCGTCGTCGCCTTCGCGACCACGTTCTTGCGCATCGGCGCGCTCTTCCAACTCGTCGACGGCCTCCAGGTCGCCGCGATCGGCGCCTTGCGCGGACTCAAGGACACGCGCGTGCCGATGCTGATCACGTTGGTGTCGTACTGGCTGGTCGGCCTGGGCTCGGGGGTCCTGCTCGCCTTCGGCCTCGGCCTCGAGGGTGCGGGGCTGTGGTTCGGACTCGTCGCGGGCCTCGCTGTCGCAGCGGTGTGGTTGTCCACACGGTTCGTGGCACTCGCCCGTCGGGTACGATGACGCCCCGGAGGACGACGTGAGCACATTCATCTCGATCATGCTCTATGCGGCGCTGGTGCTGACGGGTCTCGTGGCCGTGTCGGCGGGGTTCATCATGCTCGGCCGCTGGATGATCGGCAACACGCACGATCCGGACGCCGAGGCGCACTGAGCGGCTCGGCACCGGTGAGGGCGCGGGTGTGATCGAGCGCCTGCGGCGCTTCGCTTCCGGACCACCACCCGACGCGTTCGAGGCCGCGGCGCTGCTGCGGCTCGTCTACCTGGCGGTGTTCGGCGGGCAGGCGCTGTTGGCACTGGTCGTGGGAGCGCTGTTGGCCGTTCTCGTCCCGAGCCGTGGCACGCCGAACGACATCGTGGCCGCTGTGCTCCTCGCCATGGCGTTCTTCCACGTGCCGCTCGGTTGGCTGCTGGGGCGGACCGCCGTCCGTGCTGGTGGCCGACAGGGCGCGCTCTCGGGCATCATCGCAGCGGCGGTCCTGTTCTCGATCCCGGCCTGGTTCGGGGTCCTGCTCCTGGTGTCGGGGCAGCGCCCCGTGTACCTGATGGCCGTCGCTGCCGTGGTGTCGATCGGCTACGCGCTCGGCTTCGTACTCACCGGCGTGGCGGCACGGGTGGCGGTCGCGGATACCCCGCCCGGCGACGAACCTCACAGCGTGGCGGCACGGGTGTCGGCCGGTGATACCCCGCCCAGCGACGAACCTCACAGCGTGGCGCCAGCGCCCGATCAGGAGTCCCCATCATGACGCTCGACTTCACGACGCCCTACGCCTCGCAACGCATGCCGGTCATGGCGCGCAACGTCGTCGCCACCTCGCAGCCGCTCGCCGCCCAAGCGGGGCTTCGCGCCCTGCAGCGCGGCGGCAACGCCGTCGACGCGGCGATCGCGGCCGCCGCGGTGCTCACCGTGGTCGAGCCGACAGGCAACGGCCTCGGTTCGGACGCGTTCGCGCTCGTCTGGGACGGCGAGCGCCTGCACGGCCTGAACGCCTCGGGTCGCAGTCCGCGCGCGCTGACGCCGGAACGCTTCGGCGGTCGCGACGCCATGCCGTACCGCGGCTGGGACTCGGTCACCGTCCCGGGTGCGGTGTCGGGCTGGGTCGCGCTGCACGAGCGCTTCGCCCGCCTGCCGCTGGCACACCTCCTCGAGGACGCCGTGCGCTACGCCGACGAGGGCTTCGCCGTGTCGCCGATCATCGCCCGCGGCTGGGACCTGAGCCGGCGCGCCTACGCCGAGCACCCGGATTGGCAACGGGACTTCTCGCCCATGGGCCGGGCGCCGTCGGCGGGGGAGATCTGGCGCTTCCCCCAGCAGGCCCGCAGCCTCGAGCGCATCGCCGAGACGGCCGGCGAGGCCCTCTACCGCGGCGACCTGGCCGACGCGATCGTCGCCCACGCGCGCGCCAACGGGGCGCTGCTCGATCACGCCGACCTGGCCGAGCACCGGCCGGAGTGGGTCGAACCGATCCGCACCCGCGTCGACGACCACGAGTTGCACGAGATCCCACCGAACGGGCAGGGGCTCGCGGCGCTCATCGCCCTCGGCATCCTGCGCCACCGGCCCGATCTGCGCGAGCACGACCTCGACAGCGCGCCCTGGCTGCACCTGCAGATCGAGGCCATGAAGCTGGCCCTCGCGGACGCAGAACGCTGGATCGCCGACGCCGAGCACATGACCGAGGTGAGCGCGGCCGACCTGTTGGACGACGCCTACCTGGCGGCTCGCGCCGCGTCGATCGATCCTTCTCGCGCCTCCGATCCTGGGCACGGCACGCCGCGGCCCGGCGGCACGGTGTATCTGAGCACGGCCGATGCCGACGGCCGCATGGTCAGCTTCATCCAGTCGAACTTCGCCGGCTTCGGCTCGGGCGTGGTCGTGCCCGAGACGGGGATCTCGCTCCAGAACCGGGGCGCGGGCTTCGTGCTCACGCCTGGCCATCCCAACCGGGTCGGCGGCGGCAAGCGTCCGTTCCACACGATCATCCCGGGCTTCCTGACGCATGCCGGTGGCGCCCGCTGCGCGTTCGGCGTCATGGGCGGCATGATGCAGGCGCAGGGGCACGTGCAGATGACGATCCGCATGGTCACACACCACCAGAACCCGCAGGCCGCCAGCGACGCTCCGCGCTGGCGCGTGACGGGTGGTCGCGGCGTCGCCCTCGAGGCCGGCATGCGGGATGCGGTCGCGCAAGCGTTGGCCGACGTCGGCCACGCGGTCGAGCGATCCGCGCCCGACGAGTCGTTCGGCTTCGGGGGAGCCCAGCTGATCTGGCGCGACGACCAAGGCGGCTACGTCGCCGGGTCGGACCACCGCAAGGACGGTCAAGCGGTAGGGTACTGACGTGCGTGCGCGGGCCCAACGCGGACCCGTTGCGCCAGGAAGGAGGTCGTCCATGGCCACTGCCACGAGCGGCGACACCGTCCACGTCCACTACACCGGCAAGCTCGACGACGGCACGGTGTTCGACAGTTCGGAGGGCCGCGACCCGCTCACCTTCACCGTAGGCGCGGGGCAGGTCGTGCCCGGCTTCGACGAGGCCGTCGCCGGTATGCAGGTCGGCGACAGCAAGACGGTGCGCATCGGTCCGGCCGACGCCTACGGCGATCACCGTGAGGACCTCGTCCTCGAGGTGCCGACCGAGCAGCTCCCCGAAGGGCTCGAGCCCGAGATCGGCATGGAGCTCGGCCTGCGTGGGCAAGACGGTCAGACGATGCCGGTCCGCGTCGCCGCCGTCGCCGACGATGCCATCACGCTCGACGCCAACCACCCGCTCGCGGGGAAGGCGCTGACGTTCGACGTCGAACTCGTCGACGTCAGCTGACCACGTCGAGCCGCCAGCCGGCGTCCACGACCGCGGCCGCGCGCCCAGCCCTTGCGAGGCGGGCGAGCGGCCGCAGTCGTGTGTGGTCGCGGCTCAGTACGTGTCGTACTTGTTGCGGGCGTCTTGCAGCAAGTGCGCCATGTCGAGCGCCTTCGAGGTCCCGATCACCACGCAGTCGACGGGGTTGTCGGCGAGCGCGACGGGGATGCTCGTGATGCGCTGCAGGAACTGGTCGAGCGCACGCAGCTGCGAGCCCCCGCCGATCAGTACGATGCCGCGCTCGATCACGTCGGACACGAGCTCCGGTGGGGCCTGTTCCAGCACCTTCCGCACACCGACCGCGATCTTGTCGAGCGAGTCGCGCAGGGCGCTCACGACGTCCTCGGTGGAGACCACGACGGTCTTCGGCATGCCGTCGATCAGATCGCGGCCGCGCACTTCCATGTCGACGAGTTCGTCGCCGGCCGAGATCATCGCGGCTCCGACGGTTCGCTTGATCTCCTCGGCCGTCCGATCGCCGATGAGGAGGTTGTGCTTCGCCTTGACGAACGCCATGATGTCCCGGTCGAAGGTGTTGCCAGCGATGCGCAGCGACTCCGAGACGACGATGCCGCCCATCGACAACACCGCGATATCGGTGGTGCCGCCGCCGACGTCGATCACCATCGTGCCGACCGGCTCTTCGATGCGGATGCCCGCTCCGATGGCGCCGGCGATCGGCTCCTCGATCAACAGCGCCTTGCGCGCGCCGATCTCGTGCACCGCCTGGACGACGGCGCGCTTCTCCACCTCGGTGATACCCGACGGGATGCACACCATGATGGTGGGGCGCAGGAAGCGCGCGGGGCCGGTGAGCACCTTCCGGATGAACGCCTTGAGCATCATCTCGGTGAGGGTGTAGTCGGCGATCACGCCGTCGGCCATGGGTCGCACCGCCATCACGTTGCCGGGGGTGCGCCCGAGCATCCGGTACGCATCCTCGCCGACGGCCTTCACGTCGGTCGTGCCCTTGATGACGGCGATCACCGCCGGCTCGCGAAGCACGACACCCTTGCCTTTGAGGTGGATACGCACGGTGGTGGTGCCGAGGTCGACGCCGATCATGCGGCCACGCTACCACCCGCGCCACGTCTCCACTGCGGCGTCCGGGTAGCATGACGCCGGATGGTCCGCACTCATGGCGATGTCACGGACGGTTCTGGAGCCCTGCACCCGTCGGGCCTCGCCGTTGCGGCAGAGAAGAACCTTGAAGGGCGCTCCGCCGGGGGGGCAGCGGGGTGCGGAGCGTCGCCCTCAAGGTTGATCGAAGGGTACCGACCCGTCTGGCGGGCGACGTTGGCCTGGACCACGATGTGTCCAAGCCCGCTCTCGGACGTCTGCCGACGCCGCGGCGCTCGGCCATGAGCGCGTCGTTCCCTGCGCCGGTTCGGCCGCCGTACAGCGCCTTGGCGGACGTCTACGACGAGATCATGCAGGACGTCCCATACGATGCCTGGTGCGGCTTCGTCCGCAGAGAACTCGCCCAGCGCGGCTGGACGGGCCACCGGGTGCTCGATCTCGGTTGCGGCACGGGCCGGGCGGGCGAACCGTATCGCGACCACGGCTTCGAGGTCGTCGGTGTCGACCCGTCCGAGGCGATGATCCGGGCCGCCCGGGGGCGCGATCCGGGCGGGCGCTACCTCGTCGGCGACGCCCGCACGCTCGCGCTCGACGAGCGGTTCGACCTCGTGGTCGCCGTGTTCGACGCACTCAACAACCTCACCGGCGACGGCGAGCTCGGCCTGGCGTGCGAGCGCGTCGCTGCGCACCTCGGGCCCGGAGGCGCCTTCGCGTTCGACGTCAACACCGCCGTCGGTCTGGAGTCGTTGTGGGAGGACGGCGTGGCCGAGGGCTGGGCGGGCGACGTGTACTACCGCTGGGAGCACACGTGGGACCCGGTGAACCGTCGTGCGCGCGTCGCCGCGTACTGTCGGGGTCCGCGAGGCGCCTTCGTCGAGCATCACGAAGAGCGACCCTACGAGCCCTACGAGCTCGAGGCGGCGCTTCGCGGCGCGGGGTTCCACACGGTCGACGTGATCACGTTTCCCGACGGAGCACGCGCGGACGCGAGCGAACCACGGGTGTGGGTGATCGCGCGTCTGCCCGGTTGAGCCGTGCGGTGCGGGGACGTGTCAGTTCAGTCGTCGAGGCCCGCCTGTTCGCGGACGACCCGCGCGATGGCGCTGACGTCCTCGTCGCCGTGCCCGCGCTTCACGAGGCCCGTCTCGAGCTGCGCCACGTAGGCGGCGAGCGGCAGCGGCACGCCGAGCGCCGCTGCGGTCTCGAGCGCGATGCCGAGATCCTTGCGATGCAGGCGCACGCGGAAGCCGAGCGGGTAGTCGTTGCGCAGCATGTTGGGGCCGCGGTGCGTGAGACCCCACGAGCCGGCCGCGCCGCCGGCCACCGCGCGATGCGCGGCCTCGACGTCGATGCCCGCGGCGATGCCGAGCGTCAGCCCTTCGGCCACCGCGGCGTACGTGCCGGCGATGATCACCTGGTTGATCGCCTTGGCGACCTGCCCCGCGCCGCTGGGCCCGACGTGCGTGATGGTGCGTCCGAGCGCGTCGAGTACGTCCCTCACCCGTTCCAGCACGTCCTCGTCGCCGCCGACCATGATCGACAGCGTGCCGTTCACGGCGCCCTCGCTGCCGCCTGAGACCGGGGCGTCGAGCAGCGCGACGCCCCGCTCGGCCAGGCGGGCGTGCATGCGGCGGACCGCCTCGGGTGCGATCGTGCTCATCTCGATGACGACCGCACCGCTGGCGGCCCCCTCGACGACGCCGCCCGGTCCGAGCAGGATCGATTCGACGTCGGGCGTGTCGGACACCATCGTGACGATCACGTCGGCGCCCGCAGCCGCCTCGCCGGGCGTGGCGGCGCGGTGGGCACCGCGCTCGGCGAGCGCCACCTCGCGTTCGCGGGTGCGATTGTGGACGCAGAGGTCGAAACCGGCGTCGAGGAGGCGGGTAGCCATCGGGCCGCCCATGGTGCCGAGGCCGATGAAGGCGATGCGCATGGATGTCACCTCGTACGTGCCGGCACGCGCCGGCGGGATGCGGCAGTCTACCGGTGCGCCCGGGCTCACGGCGCGTCGCGCGCCAGCAGCGTGAGCCGCTGACCGACACGGCGCGCGACGGCCAGAGCGTGCGACGCCGCACGCTCGGTGACCAGCGGATCGAGCGCCGGGCGGTCGCGCTCGCCGAGCGTGGCCGGGAGCGTCGCTCCGAGGCGCTCGGCCCAGCTCGCGCGCCACGCCTCGGGCAGGTCGTCGGGTAGCTCGCGCCTCGCCAGGCGACCCCACAGCCGGGCCCAGGCGCGCGGCACGCTCCGCCAGGCGTCGTACCCGCCGCCGCCCGTCACGACCATGCGGCCGCCGCACCAGCGCTCCGAGAGCTCGATCGCGCGCGCGAACAGCGCGTCGAGTCCGTCGCCGGTGAGCGCGAGGCGCGCCAGCGGGTCGCGCCAGTGGGCGTCGACGCCGGCCTGCAACACGATCACGTCCGGGCCGAACGACGCGATCACGTCGGGGACGAGCGCGTCGAAGGCGGCCACGGCGCCGGCGTCGTCGGTGAACGGGTCGAGCGGGAGGTTGACGCTCAGGCCGCGACCGGCACCCACGCCGATCTCGTCCTCGGCCCCGGTCCCGGGGAACAGCGTGCGACCGCTCTGGTGCATGCTGACGGTGAGGACGTCGCCACGATCCCAGAACGCCGCCTGCACGCCGTCGCCGTGGTGTGCGTCGAGGTCGAGGTACGCCACCCGCCAGCCGTGGCGCCGAGTCAGGTGCTCGATCGCGAGTGCGAGATCGTTGACCAGGCAGAACCCCGATGCCCGGGCGCGATGCGCGTGGTGCATGCCGCCCGTCAGGTGGAGCGCGCGTAGCGTCTGGCCGCTGGCGACGAGTTCGGCGGCGCTCACACTGGCGTCGGCGACCCTCAACGCCACCCGGTGCATGCCGTCGACGATCGGGCAGTCGCTGGTGTCGAGCCCGAAACCCCGCGGGTCGTCGACGCGTTCACCCCGGCCCGCGCGCACCACCGCCTCGAGATAGGCGGCGTCGTGCACGGCGCCGAGGAGCCGTTCGTCGAGGCGCTCGACCGGGGCGACGTCGTCGGGCCGAAGCGCGCCAATGGCCTCGAGCAACGTGCGGGTGATCGCACCTCGCTCGGCCCGGAAGGGGTGCTGCTCACCGAAGGGCGAACGCGCCAGCGTCGGGTCGTCGACGAGCATGGCCACGCGCGGCGTCATGATGCCTCACGGGCCGCACTGCGGCCCTCGAGCGCGGCTCGCGCAGGCGTGTCGACGTCGGGCCACAGCACGCTCCAGCCCTCGCGCACCAGGCCGGTCGCGACGCCGGGGCCGTCGATGCTGTCGACGCGGATCGCGAAGCACACCACATCGGGTTCGCTGCGCGTGGTGGTCACGCTCGACACGTTCAGACCGCGCCCCGCGAGGCTGCGCAGCAGCGCGGCGAGCGCCCCGGGCCGGTTCGGCACCTCCACCTCGAGTCGTGAGGAAGGCTCACTCGCGCCCGCCGAGCGCGCCAGGGCGTCGAGCAGGTCCGGTGCCGAGACGATCCCGACCAGGACGTCGCCATCGAGCACGGGCAGGGCGCCGACCCGGCGCTCTCGGAGGCGCTTGGCGGCGTCCTCGATCGGGTCGTCGGGATGGGCCGTCGCGACGGGGGTGGCCATGATGCGGCGCACCGGATCGTGGACGCCGACGTCGGGACGGGCGCTCGGATGCGGCGATCCGACCGCGCGCAGGTCGCGGTCGGAGACGATGCCGACGAGCCGACCGCGCACCTCGTCGTCGTCCTCGAGGATGGGGAAGTGGCGCACCCGGCGCAGCTCCATCAGTGCCGTGACGTCTCGGATCGGCATGTCCGGGTCGATCGCGACGACGTTGGCACTCATCACGTCGCGCACGGTCATCGCGACCCTCGCCGCGTCATGCGCGTTCCGCCAGGAGCAGCGGCGCAACGTCTGTGTCACGGTCCGCCGCCTCGCCGTGCCGGGCCGTGGCGCCGTCGGCCTGCGCCACGCCGCCGGCGCGCCGCTCCCAGCGGGCCACCAACGCGTCGGCGAAACGCAGTGGGTGCGTACCGACGTCGGGGTAGAGGCCGAGGACGTCGCCCAGCGCGGAGGCGCGCAACGCGTCGGCGAGGCCAGCGTGCTCGGCGGCGTCGCCGACCTGCCGCAGCATCGCCCGGTGGTGCGCCCACAGGGCACCGTCGCGCAGCCCGAGCGCCAGTCGCTCGCCGGCCGTGGCGACGTCGCCGCGGAGCAGCGCCGCGGAACACTCCATACAGATCAGCCAGGCGGTCAGTTCGAGGTCGCCGCGCTCGGCCCGTCCGTCGCGATCCGTTGCGGCCCCGGCGAGCGTCTCCGTCATCGCGTCGCGGGCGGCGCGCACGTGGGTCTCGGTGGCCTCCGCATCGCCCGTACGGAGGGCGCCGACCGCCGCGTGCGCGTGCCCCTGCGCCCGTTGGTACGGGTACACCGAACTCGCGACCGCGCGCAGCGCCAGGTCGAGCGAGACCGCTCCACGTTCGGCGAAGAGGTTCGCCGAGAGCAGCGCGTCACGGTAGAGCGCCCCGAGCCGGAGGCGGTCGTCGGATCCCTCCACGCGCTGGACGACGTGGTCGAGCAGGTGCCGGGCGTGGCGCAGGTCGAGACCGTCGCCGTCGAGGGCCGGACCCACGGAGAAGGGGCGTCGGAACGGTTGCGACACGCCGCGGCAGCCGTAGGCGACGGCCAGGCGCAACGTGCTGCGCAGGATGCGATACGTGGCGTCGACGCGCTGCGCGCTCGCGTAGCGCCGGAAGCGGTGCACGTTGCGCTCGAGCATCGCGATCGCCTCGTCGTAACGGCCCTGCGCCTGGAGGTTGACGCTGGCCTCGTCGTCGACACGGGCGAGCCAGAACGCGTGTTCGCTCTCGTCCGAGACGCCGTTCCCATCGGCGTCGGGGCCGCCGCCCGCCCCACCGAGCACGCGGCGCGCGGCCTCGAAGTCGGCGTCCGCCGCAGCGACCTCACCGCGCCGCCGATGCGTGGTCCCGCGGCGCGCCAGGTAGCGGGTCTGCTCGGCGACCAGCGCCTCGGAGCGCTGGGCGAGCTCGACCGCGGTGTCGAAGGCCTCGAGCGCACGGTCGAAGTGCCCAAGGCGCATCAGGACGTCGCCGCGCTGGAACGCCTCGCGCGCGGCGGTCAAACCCTCACCGGGCGGATCGGGGCTGAAGTGTGCCAGCGCCGCCGCCAGATCGCCGCGGTCCTTGGCGATGAGCCCGGCCCACAAGCGCGCTCGCGCTCGCGCATGCGTCGTATCGCTGCCGGGGGCGGCGGTCGCCAGCATGCGCGTCACCTCGTCGCTCACCAGGCGCTCGGCGTCCGCGAGGCTGCCGCGCCAGCGCGCGATCGCGGCGTTGGCCAGGGCGGCCTCGGCGACGAGTCGCGGTTCGCGCGGCGTGGGCAAGTCCGCGAGCAGGCCGCGCGCAGCGTCGAACTGCCCACGCAGCACCAAGCCTTCCACGCGCTGCAGTGCCGTCCAGACCCGCACGTCGACGTCGTCGCTGCCGGCCAGCACCGCGAACGCGTCGCGCGCGTCCTGGTGCCGGTAACTGCCGCGCGACACGTAGTGTCGGGCGACGTGCGACGCCAGGCGTTGCAGCCTCGGTCCCTCCGGGAGTTCCTTGCTCGCGGCCAACCACACGCGCCGCACCAGCGACTGCTGGGTGGCGTGCTCGTCCATCCATGCGACGAGTGCGTCCCAGTTGCGAGCTTCGAAGCGGTGGCTCAGGTAACGCGTGGCGTCTTCGCCCGTCGGTTCGCGCGTGGCCTCCTCGAAGTACACGACCGCCGCGTCGTCGTGACGAGCTCGGTACGTCGCGGGATCGCTCGCAGCGAGCGTCTCGCGCAGCCCGCGTGCCAGCTGCCGCGAGAAGCAGCGGTAGCTGTGGACCTGGCCCGGCACCGGGTCGAGGAACGCCGCCTCGAGCGGGTTCAGGTCGTCCTCGTCGGGGCCGCGCAACGCCGCCAGGACGTCGGCCCGGAACTCCGGGAACTCGGCCAGCGAGAGCGCGGCCAGCGTCGTCAAGAAGCTTCGGAGGCGCACATCGGAGCAGGTCTCGACGAGTTGCGACAACTGCGTCATCGACTTCTCGCTCACGCGCTCGCGCTGCTCGGAGGTGGGGTCGCGGATCTCGGCCAGGAGCGTGAGCGTGCGCAGCTCCTCGAAAGACCGCCCGGCGCGCTGCACGATCGCCTCGTGCTGGACCGGCGCGCCGTTCGGCAGCCTGGCGCGCACGAAGCGCCGCGCCTCACTCGCGGTCGGCGGCGTCAGCTTGACGGGTCCCTCGAACGCTCCCATGCGCTGCTGGGCACGCACGGGGAGGTCGGTCATCGATACGAGGAGGGCGGTCGACGGGAGCCGCGACAACGGCTCGATCAGCGACAACCACAGCCACTCCGAGGCGGACACGCGCGGGACGTCGGGGCTGTTGAAGCGCAGGGCGGTCTGCGCCAGCGCGTCCTGGCCGCCGAGCGATTGCGACACGTGCAGGAGCAGGATCTGGCGACCCTCGAAGCGGCGGGCCGCATCGAGGACGACACGCGCAACGTCGGCCTGGGCGTCGGCCTGCACCGCGAACGCGCTGGACGACCCGATCTTGACGAGCGTCGACTCGATCACGCCGAGCGGCGCGCCGAGCGCGGTACCGAGGCGGACGAGCGCCGTGCCGAGATCGGTGCCCGTGAACTCGAGTCGCACGATCCGCTCGGCAGCGATGGGTTCGACCTCGAGGGCCTGCTGCACGTAGTCGCTGAGCAGCGTCTTGCCCGAGCCGGGTCGCCCCGTCACGATCAGTTTCGGGAAGCCACCGCTGCGGACGCCGTGGACGAACGACCGATACGCTCGCCGCTTCTCGCGCCCGAGCAGTTGCAGCACCTCCTGGTCGTTGCCGCTCCCCGGCGCGAGCATCACCTCGAGTTCGGGGGCCCGCAGGGCCGGGTTGCCGCGCGCGGTCCAGAGGTCGTTGAGGATCTCGAACAGCACGCGCTTGTCGGGCACCTTGCCCTTGTCGCGGTAGATGATGTTGCGCACGACGTTGGGGTTGGCGTCGCGGCGCTCCATGTGTGCCCGCAGCCAGTTGATGCTGCCGACGACACCGTGCTCGTCGCGCTCGTTGCCGCCGGCGCGGCGGACCTGCTCGAAGATCGCGCGCCACGGGCTCGTGGGGTGGGGGGATCCGGGGGTGTCGGCCGAAGGCACCATCTGTGACATTCTACCCTTGCGATCGTCGCCGAGTACACAATCTCCGGGGTGCGTCCAGGACGGTTGCGAGTGGATGACGTCGGCGCCGTGCGCACCCTGCTACACTCGCGCTCATGAGCATCCTGGCCCCGGCCCCACGGTCTCGTCTGTCGGTGAGGGACGCCGAGGCGCTGTATGCGTTGCCGCTGTTCGAGCTCGCCGGCGCCGCCCACGCCGCCCGCGACGCCGTCACCGACCCCGCCGTCGTCACCTATCTGATCGACCGCAACATCAACTACTCGAACGTCTGCAACGTCGGCTGCGCCTTCTGCGGCTTCTACCGGACGCGTCGGCAGGACGACAGCTACACGCTCAGCTTCGAGGCGATCTCGGAGAAGGTGCGTGAGCTCGAGGCGGTCGGCGGCACGCGCATCCTGATGCAAGGTGGCGTCAATCCGTACCTCCCGTTCGATTGGTATCTCGACCTCATGCGCCACCTGCGCGAGCACCACCCCTCCATCCGCGTCGAGGCGTTCAGCCCCGAGGAGATCAAGGGCATGGCGAAGCTCACCGGGATGACGACGCTGGAGGTGTTGCGTGAGCTGCGCGCGGCGGGGCTCGACGGGCTGCCGGGGGGCGGTGGCGAGATGCTCGTGGACGACGTGCGGCACGCGCGGCACGTGTCACCCGCCCGGATCGGCAGCGACGATTGGCTGCGAATCATGGCCGAGGCGCAGACGCTCGGCCTCTACACGACCGCGACGATGGTGATCGGCTTCGGTGAGACCCCCGCGCAGCGCGTGCAGAGCCTCCTGCGCCTTCGCGATGCGCAAGATCGTGCGCTGGCGGAGCACGGGAACGGCTTCTCGGCGTTCATCAGCTGGACGCTGCAGACCAAGGGTGTTCGCATCGAGGGGCGCGCACCCGGCGCTGGAGCGTTCGAATACGTGCAGAACGTTGCCGCCGCCCGCCTCATCCTGGACAACGTCGTGAACCACCAGGCGTCGTGGCCGACGATGGGCTACAAGGTGGCGCAGACGGCGCTCTTCGCAGGGTGCAACGACTTCGGCAGCACGATGCTCGAGGAGAACGTGGTGTCGCAGGCGGGGGCGCGTAACCGCGCGACGCCCGAGCGCGAGCTCGTGCGCCAGATCGTCGACGCCGGCTTCGAGCCCCGTCAGCGTGACAGCTTGTACCGCGTGGTGCGTGTGCCGGACGTGGCAGCGATGCTGGCGCCGGACGCCGGCGTCGACGCACACGCCCCGCGGGGCGAGGCCATGGCCGCCGGGGCGGCGCCCTCCTGAGCGGTCCCACCGGGCTCGGTCGCGAGCTGTGGCCCGCGGACGTCGTGTACGGCGGCATCGGCGCCGCCCAGACCGGTGCGGCCGCGTTGGCGCAACGGCGACCCGATGGCACCAGGACGCTGGTTGCCATCGACGCAGTGGAGCGCCTGCGCGAGCGCTTCCCGGACGCCGTGGAGCGAGCGCCCACCGAGGTGCTCGCTCCGCCCGCCGTGAACGCCCACACCCACCTCGACCTCAGCACGATGCCGTACACGCCAGGCTCCTACGAAGCCTTCGTCGCTGCGGCGATGACACACACACGGGCGGGAGGGCGCGGCGTCCCCGCGGCGCGGCGCGGGCTCGCTGCGTTGCGCGAGTGCGGCGTGCGCGTCGTGGGCGACATCGTGGCCGACGAAGCCGTCATGGCGATGCTGCTGGCCGAGCCGGAGCTGAGCGGCGTGGCGTACTGGGAGGTGATCGGCCCCGACCCGGACGATGCGCTGCTGCTGCTCGACGCGGTCCGCGAGCGCCTGCAACGCTTCCTGTCGTGGCAGCGCCCGGGTGGTGTGCGCGTCGGGCTCTCGCCCCATGCGCCGCACACGGTGAGCGCGCCGCTGTTGCGAGGCCTGGTACACCTCGCCCGCTCGTTGCGGCTGCCGTTGCAGATCCACGTCGCGGAAGCTCCCGGCGAGCGAGCCCTCCACGCCACGGGCACGGGGCCCCTGCGCGCGGCCTTGGCGGGCGTGTTGCGCGACTGGCGGCCCTCGGGCATGAGCCCTGTGGCGTATCTGGATGACCTCGGGGTGTTGGCGGCGCAACCGACGTTGGTGCACATGGTCGAGGTCGACGAGGACGACGTCCGGCGCGTCGCGCGTGCGGGCTGCGTGGTGGTGCATTGCCCGCGCTCGAACACGGCGCTCGGGTGCGCCACGTTCCCCTGGGCCACGTTCGCCCGTCACGGCGTCAGCGTGGCCCTCGGCACCGACTCGTTGGGCTCGAGTCCCGACCTGTCGCCGGTGGCGGAGTGGCGCGCCGCGGTGGCCTTGCACGGCGGAGCGGCGAGCCCGGCACAGCTGGTGTGGGCGGCCGTGAAGGGCGGTGCCCGGGCGCTGGGCCTGCGACCCGAGACCGTACGGCGTGGCGACCCTTTCGACGCCCTGACGACCTGGGGCGCACCTGTACACTGAACGACGGCCCCGCCAGCGCATGAGCGTGTACCATGGGGGGGTATGTCCGCACAGCTGCGGACACGGGCGTCCGTGCAACGGGCGCACGGACCAGGAGGCATCATGGCCGAGCAACCCATCACTCTCAACGACGCGGAGTTCCGCGACCAGATCAAGGACGGTCTCGTCCTCGTCGACTTCTGGGCACCCTGGTGCGGCCCCTGCCGCATGGTCGGCCCGATCATCGAGGAGCTGGCGAAGGACTACGCCGGCAAGGTCAAGGTCGGCAAGCTGAACGTCGACGACAACCAGAACGCCGCGATGTCGTATCGCGTGATGAGCATCCCGACGGTGATCCTGTTCAAGGACGGGCAACCGGTCGAGACGATCGTGGGCGCCGTGCCCAAGGGCACGTACCAGCAGAAGCTCGACAAGCACGTCGTCGCCGCCGTGAACTGACGACGCTCCGCGCACTGACGGCACGCCGCCCCGTGACGGCGATGCAGCACGTCGACGCGA